>DATIPJ010000071.1:0-8515 GCA_035472155.1 Kofleriaceae bacterium | reverse complement strand
CTCGGCACGTTGATCTTGGTGCGCGGCCCGATCTTCTTGGGGTCGAGGCCCGGGTTGGCCTTTGCCACGAACGCGACCAGGTACTCATGGCCGAAGAACGCCTTGGCGACCGCCTCGAGCGTCGGGTACTCAGCGCCGGTGACAACCTTCTTGCCGGCCGTCTTCGTCTCCGAGCCAACCCACGACGTCTGCGCCGGCGGTCCTGCGTCAACCCCGGCGTCGACGGGCGGCACCGCGTCCTTGGGGGCTTTCTCGGTCGAGGGCGCCGGGTGCTCCTTGCAGCGCTGGAGCTGCAGGCCGGTCCTGAACACATCAGCGGCGCGTGTTGCGAGCCCAGCGCGCTCGGCTTTCTCGCCATGCAGCTGCGCCAGCGCGCTGGCCGCCGCGGCGTCCGCGTGGTCCTCAGCCGCGGCGTCCTCGATCCCGATCGGCGCCCGCCGCGCGACCGGGTCGGCAGCCGCATGGGCCTGCTGCGCTGTGTGAGCGAGCTCGTGCGCGAGCAGCGCGTCACCGACGAGCGTGCCCGCGGACGGTGCTCCTGCGCCCATCACGACATTGCCACCGACCGCGAACGCGAGCGCGCGAGCATCTGCGGCCTTCCGGCTGGCGATCGCGCCGGTGTGGACCCGCGTCGCCGATACGTCGACCCCGAGCGCATTGGACATCCGGCTCGCGGTCGCGCCGTCGAGCGCTTGCCCCGGGCCGAGCTCGGCCTCGAGGGAAGCAAGGGTCTCGCGGCCGTCCGGTGTGCGCAGCGCCTGCGCCTGGGTCGGCGCTGGCACGCCCGCGCCGCCCTCCGTCGGTGCTGCGGCGGCCAGCTCCGGCGGCGGCTCGCCGGTCTCACGCCATTGCCGAACGCCCTCGCGCACCCGCGCGATCACCGGAGGAATCATCTCTGCCGCCGTCTTTGCCGCCTGGGCCGCCGGCGCGAACCGCCGCAGCAGCGCCTCGGCCGATGACGCTGGCTGTCCACGGTAGCGCCCGAAGTACTGCTCGATGTACGGGCACCCGATCGCAGAGTAAGTCGGTCCCAGCTCCGCGTTTGCGACCTCGGTGACCTGCACACGCAGCTGATCGAGGAAGTCGATCTTGAGCATCTGGCCCGGACCGGCGGGCGCCCGATCGACCAGCAGCGCCGCCGGTGTGGCGCCGCCGGTGACTGCAGCCGCCACGCGATCGGCCTCGTGCTCCGCCGGGCTGTTCGCCTCGCCGACCTGCACCGCGCGCTGCGGCGAGCGCTGGTCCGCCGCGCCCTGCTGCGCCACATGGGTCAGCTCATGGGCCATCAGGCCAAGATCGCGATCGCTCTCTCCGGGACCGAGAAACACGTCATTGCCGTGGGCGAATGCGCGCGCCCCCATCGCGGCGGTCGCCTCGCGCGACAGCGGATCCGCGTGCACCTTCACGCCACTGAAGTCCACGCCGAGATGTGCGCCGGTGCGCGCCGCGACTCCCGGGTCGATCGCGCTGCCGCTGCCTTTGTGCTCGACCGCGGCGGTCGCCGCATCATTCATCGTCGGCGAGGCTGGACTCCCGCTTCCCCTGTCGAGGGCCGCTGCGAGCGCCGGGTATCGACTCGCCGCGAGACTCCGCGCTGCCAACGTAGCCTGCAGTCGAGCAGGCAGCGCCATGGTCCGGGTGCGCCGGCCCGGTACACCTTCTTGCACTCGACCATCGACCTCGCGGTCGTCGTCCGAGCTCCACAAATTCACCCAGCTCACCCCGTCCTCCTCGTGCGAACAGCCCAGCACAGATCACTACCACACTGCACTCCTTCTGCGCGCACTGAACGGCTGGCGCCGAACGTGGGAGGCATCGGTGCAGCGCTGTAGTTTTACATCTCGGCACCGGTCGTCGCACATGTGTTCTCGCCGCAGCGAGCAGGAGACAACCTCATTGCGATACTCAATTGCGCGTATCATATTCTCGACGGTGATGGGCGGCGGACGGAAGATCTCGCTATCTCGGACTGGGCGATTTGTGGCGCAGCGAGTCGCCGGCGGAATCGACGTGGTCGATGCGCTGGGCACATTGCCACGGCATCGCGTTCGGCCATCGACCGGAGTCATCGACTTCAGCTGCGTCGGCGAGATGTTATGGGTGCTCGCCGCGGGTGCCGGCGAGATCGAGCGCTATGTCCTGCAGGGCATGCGCAAGCTGTCCCCGGCGATCCCGGTCGGACCAGGCGCGACGCAGCTCACGCCGTCGTCCGGCGAGCGCGCGGTGACTGCACTGGTCAGGGGCGATGGCAACGTCCTCGCACACGGCAGCGACGACAAGGTCTTCACGTCAGCGCTCGAAGCGCGCGGCACGCTGTTTCCGCTCACCGGGCGTCACGTGCTTGCGATCGGCGACGAGCTTCGTGTGATCGACTGCAGTCGCGGCGAGCTCGTCCGGGTGCGGATGGCCGAGAAGACGAGCGCCCTCGCGGCGGCCAGCTTGTTCGCCGGACGGGCCATCGCGGTGTTGATCCGGAATGCGGTCGGTGCGCAATTCCTGGTGTTTCATCCGACCGGTCGCATGCTGCATCGGATTCCGGTCCCGGAGCCGCGCTGCTGTGCGATCGCCGAAAGCCGCGGTCTCGCGCTTCTCGTGCTGGATCAAGAGCTCGTCGCCGTCGACCTTCGCTACGGCCGGCTCCTGGAGCGTCAGCGCGCACCGATGATCGGCGAGCTCGAAATCGACGCAGACGCGCGTTTCGTCGCCTTCCTCGAGCGGAATGAGCCCGGCGACGGCGCGCAGCTGGTTCATGCTCCGTACACCGAGCTGATCACTGCGGCGCGGCGAGTCACGTCCATCGCGGTTCCCACGAGCGAGCCCGAAGAGAGCGACCGCGAACCCACCGCGATGGGTCACGACAGCAACGCAGCTGGCGTCAACGGCCACCATCGGGTCTCCGACAGCGGCAACCGCGAGGGTCATGACGGGCTCGGGGCGATCGCAGAGCCACGGCTGATCGCAGCGGACGCCGCTGATACGACCGCGTTGCTCGACGAGCCCGCGGCCACGCGACCGCCCGTCGTCATTCCAGATCTGATTCCGCACGCGCTGGGCGGACAGCTCGAGCCGATACAGATCGCGGCACCACCGGATGTGCCATCCTACGCTTCGCCGCGAGATCACATCGACGACCTGATCCGCGTGGTCGAGCTGCGGGCCGCGCGCGCGATCGCCGACGCCTGGAATACGGGCTTGCTCAGTCTGCCGAGCGAAGATCAGCGGCCGTTCGAGCGCGAGGTCCTCGCGATCATCGGTCGGACCGGCAGCTACGCGCCGGGTCTGCTCTCGGAGATCGAGGAGCAACTCGGCCGACATTCCCAGCACACCGCCGCGCGGGTGGCGGCGACGATCGCAGCGGGTACGCCCCTGCCGTACGTCGAGATGATCCGGGAGATGGGTCTATCACCCACGGCCGCGCAGATTCTCCTCGTCGTGCTCGCGCCGTTGATCCGCGGTGAAATCGCCCGACTGTACGGCGTGCTCGCCAACGACGAGCATCGTCCGCTCGTCGATCGCTTTCTCGTCGAGGTCCTCCTCGCCGCCGGCGATCCGCGCGTGCGCAGCGAAGTCGCCGGCGAGCTCGCCCCCGATGCGCCGCTGATCCGCTATGGGCTGGTCCAGAGCAGCGGCGAGTCACCGCTGTTTGCCGAGCTGACGGCCGATCCGGTGCTGGTCGACCGGATCCGCGGCCGCGCCACCGGCAGCACGGGTGTCACGGTGCTGCGAGATGCCACACGCTCGTTTTCCGACCTGCAACTTCCCGCCGAGCTGAAGCGCGCGCTGGTGCTGGCGCTCGCCGAGTCGCGACCCGAGGATGCGCCGCTCCGCCTTGTCCTGCGCGGGCGCCGCGGTGCCGGGCGTCATTCCATCATCGCCGCGCTCGCCGCCAGAGTCGGCCGCCGGGTGGCGGCGATCGACGCCAGCCGGCTGCCGCGCAACGCGGTCAGGCTCGCGGCCGGCCTGCGCATCGAGCTGATCCGCGCGCTGTTGCGCAGGTCGATACCGATGGTGTCCGGGCTCGAGACCGTCGAGGCCGGCGGTGCGGAAGGCCAGGAGGCGATCACGGAGGTGATCCGCAATCACCCCGGCCCGCTCGTGATCCGTGCCACGCCCGAGGGGTCGCTTCCGATCGGGCCGGGCTATGTGTCGCTCACCTTCCCTTCCGTATCCGAGTCCGATCGCACGCAGTTCTGGACCGAGGCGCTGACGCGCGCAGGGCTGCCCGTGACTGACATCGCCGATCTCGCCCTGCGCTTCCGCATCGGGCCCGGCGTGATCGAGCGAGTCATCGGCGAGGTCGTGGCGCGCGGCGATCACGCCTCGAGCGGCGCCGACGCCGGACCTGCGATCATCGAGGCGGCGACCCAGCACATCGCGAGCCGGCTCGGACACGTCGCGTCGCACGTCACACACCTCGCGCGCTGGGAGCAGGCCACCTTCCCCGAGGACATCCTGGACTCACTCAAGGAGTTCATCGGTCGCGTGCGCCACCGCAGAACGGTCTACGAGCGCTGGGGGTTCGACACGAAGATGACCAGCTCGCGGGGCCTGTCCGCGCTGTTCTATGGTCCGCCCGGCACGGGCAAGTCGATGGTCGCCGGCCTGATCGCCCGCGAGCTCGGGCTCGAGCTGTATCGCGTCGATCTGTCGCGCGTGGTCTCCAAGTGGATCGGTGAGACCGAGAAGAACCTCTCCGAGGTATTCGACGCCGCCGAGGACGGCCAGGTCATGGTCCTGTTCGACGAGGCGGACTCGCTGTTCGCTCGCCGCACCGAGGTGAAATCGTCGGTCGATCGCTATGCCAACCTCGAGGTCAACTACCTGCTCCAGCGGCTCGATTCGTTCGAGGGGATCTGCATCCTGACCACGAACCTCGAGGGTTCGATCGACGCCGCGTTCAAGCGGCGCATGTCGCTGCGCTTGCACTTCCCGTTCCCCGATGAAGAGATGCGCGCGCGGATCTGGGCTGCCCACCTGCCGCCCGAAACGCCCACCGAGGGCGACTTCGATTTCGCCGCGCTGGCGCATCGCTTCCCGCTGTCCGGTGGCTACATCCGCAACAGCGCCCTGCGCGCCGCGTTCCTCGCCGCGCAGGAGGAGCGCCCACTGAGCCAGAGCCACCTGATCCGCGCGATCCAGCTCGAGTACCGCGAGCTCGGCAAGCTTTCGACCACAGGCCGGATGGAATGACGAACGAACGGTTGCTGCGCGGCGACGACGAGCATCACCGGCGTGACGCAGACGAAGCCATCGAGCGCCGCGCGCTCGCGATCTTCGAACGCCGTCGATGCAGCTGGGCCGAAGCATGGACCCGTGCGGTCGCTGAACCGCGCCGGCGAGGCCGCGCGGGACGAGTCACCCTGAGCGAGCAGATCGGCGTCGAACGGCGCGCACACCGAGCCGCCATCGCGCCCGGGCGCACGACGGCACAGCGCGGGCTGGTTGCACCGGTGATGCGGAGTGCTGAGCCGGCGGCCGCGGCAGGAGGCCACGAGATCGATCACCGGGCTGCGGAGCTGGTCGCTCGCGCGCGGCACGGCGGTGCGGCGCTCGATGCGGAGCTGCGGCCGCTGCTCGAGCGTGCGCTCGGCATCGGCCTCGACAGCGTGCGCGTCCACACCGGTAGCGATGCCGACGCCGCTGCGCGTGCACTCGGCGCGCGGGCGTTCGCGGTCGGTGAGGACGTGTTCTTCCGCGACGGTGCCTATGCTCCGCGGCAGCCCGATGGCCAGCGGCTGATCGCGCACGAGGTCGCACACACGGTACAGGCACGCCGCGGGGGCGGAGGAGATGCTCCGGCGACCTTGAGCCAGCCCGAGGATGCACCCGAGCGTGAGGCGGACGCATTCGCCGAGGGGTTCGTCCGCGACCTGGGCGCTCATGGCCGCGGTGTGGCGGCAGCGAAGACGACCGGGACGTTCGCATCCGGCGCTCCGGATCGCGCACCCACGACGCAGCAACGCGAGCGGATCCGGCCCGCGGCGGGGCGCATCTTTCTCGAACGCGACGACCACGCGCCGGGCGGAAGCAGGCCTGCGCCGCCGCAGGCGCGCGCACCGCACGCCGAAGGTCCGCCCGCACCTGCAGCGGAAGGATCTCCGAGCGCGGCGCACGCAACATCAGGGCCCGTCGCGGCGCATGGCGCTGCACACGCGCCGGAGACGCCGACGGCTGGCGGACCCACGCACACCTCCCCGGAGGGCGAGCACGCGACGGGCGGTGCACATGTGAACGGCGGTGAGTCATCACACGGCGGTGGCGCTGAAGCTCCGGTTCCCGCGGGTGCAGCGACCGCCGTCGGCCCCGATGTCCACCGTGGCGACCACCCGGTGGCCGGGAACGACGGCAGCGACGCAGCGCCTGCCGGCAAGACCGTTGTGCCTTCAACCACCGGCGCCGGTGGCGCACCCGCCTTGGCCGCGTCGCTCGCGGCGAGCGCTGGTCCGGCCGTGCCCGACGGCCCTGGCTTCGAGGGAACGCGCGCCGTGCTCGCGCAGCTCGATGCGGCGGCCGCCACCGCGCGCGCGCAGCTGCTGCAGCAGCTCGAGCACGGCATCGGCGAGATCGCGGCCGCAATCCTCGCTCAGACCAGCGCGATCGCCGCTGCCGGCGCGGCGCACAAGAAGCAGATCCAGCTCGTGTTTGTACAGGCCAAGGCCGACGTCGCACGCGCGGTGACCGAGGCGGGGGTGGCGATCGATGCCGACGCCGCCGCGAAGAAGGCCGCGCTTGCGACCTGGCATACCGACGCCATCGCCACCAACGCCGCAACCTTCGAGGACGCCAAGAAGCGCGCGCACAAGGCAGGCACCGACGGCGGCAAGAAGGCGATGGACGCCGCGAATCACTCGGCGAGCAGCGTCGGGGAGAAGATGCAAGACAGCGCCGACAAGGCGCTCGCGGTCGGCCAGCAGAAGGCGACCGCCGCCCGTGGCAAGCCCGAGAGCAAGAGCGCCAAGGCGAAGGCCGCGAACAAGATCGCGAGCGACGCCGCCGCCAAGATCAAGAACGGCCGCGACAAGCTCGTCGGCAAGCTTCGCGGAATGGCGCCCTCGGTGGCCGAGCAGCTCCGCAAGAAGGGCGAAGAGGCATCCGCGACGATCGCGACCGGTGCGCCGCAGGTACGCACGCACTACGCGAAGATTCGCACGACCACCGACAGCGCCATCACGCAACTCGCCGCCAAGAGCCGGCAAGGCCTGACCGGGACCAAGACCAAGATCCTCGGCAGCCTCGACGCACTGGAGCAGAAGACGCTTGCCGCGGTCGACCAGCATTCCACCAGGTCATCCGCCGATCTGCAGACCGCTGGCCGCGAGGCGACCACCGCATACCAGAAGCAGGGCGCCGCAGCGCTGCAGGCCAACGACGCAGCGGTCGCCGCGCTCAAGAGCCAGATCGCGCCCCGGCGCATCGATCCGATCCACGCCGGGAGCGCCAGCGCCCTCGCGACCACCGCGCGCTCGCAGGCGCTCCAGCAGATCACGGCCCAGGCGCGCGCGCCGGTCGAGCACGTCAAGGGCCACGTCACCGACGCGGGTCAACAGACCACCACCGCGCTCGCCCAGACCGCGGACCGGGTCGCGACCCAGGTCCACGGCGCCGTCAGCAAGGTGCGCAGCGAGACCACCAAGGCATCCGCCGACGTCGGCGCCAAGCTCAAGGACGCCCTCGCCGGTGCGCAGACCGCAGGCACAGCCGCCGACAAGCAAGTGAAGACGGGCATCGACGCCCAGATCGGCGCGGTCGACAAGGCCGTCATCAAGGGTGTCGCCGATCTGCAGATCGGACTCGACGCCAAGGTGACCGAGGGCGAGGACAAGGCTCGGGAGCCACTCGCGCAGGTCGGACCGAAGGTCGACGAGGCGCACGCCAAGATCGATCGCGACGCCGACAAGGGCGTCGTGGGCAAGGCGCTGTCGTGGGTCGGCGATCAGCTGTCGTACCTGGGCAAGATGCTGCTCGACCCGGGATTCTGGGTCGGCCTGCTCGTCGTCATCGTGGTGGTCGCGTTGCTGCCCGAGGAGCTGGCCGGGCTCGCGCTGCTCGCCGCGATGGCCGGGATCGGCGCACTCGCCGCCGGCATCGGCACGATCGTGTCGAACCTGGCGCACGGCCGCCCGTGGCACCAGAACCTGCTGCAGAACGTCATCGTCGGCGCCGTATTTGGCGCGGCGCTGACCGGTGTGGCCATCTTGCTCGGTACCGGCCTCGTCGGTATCGCCGGCATGATGGTCGCCGCGGGGGTCTTGACGGTGGTCGTCAACCTCATCGAGGGCAAACCGTGGGACGAGGGCCTGCTCGCAAACGTGCTGCTCGTCGGCGTCTTCGCCGGAATTGCGAAGTACTTCGGCAAGCCGGCCGGGCTCGACGTTGACCCCAGTCTGCCCAGGCCTGGCGACCCCGCGGTTCCCAAGCCCGGCGACCCCGCGGTCCCCAAGCCCGGCGAACCCAACCCGCCCAAGCCCGGCGAGCCCGATCCGCCCAAGCCCGGCGAGCCCAACCCGCCCAAGCC
>DATIPJ010000070.1:0-3642 GCA_035472155.1 Kofleriaceae bacterium | reverse complement strand
CGTGAAGTTGACGATGCTGCGCACCGGGCGATCGGGCGTGCCCTCGTACACGCCGTGATCCGAGTAGTACTTGATCCAGTCGGCGCCGAAGCCGACCTGCTCGCGGACCGCCTTGCGCGCCTGCTCCGGGCCGTCGATCGTCTGCACGCCGATCGGCATCTGGAGCTCCCAGTTGTAGCCGCGCAGCGGGTACATCCCCGTCGGGGCGAAGGCGCGCGTCGCGACCTGCATGCGCGGCCCGGGCACCACCCCGCGCGCGATCGCCATCTTGAGGTCGACGTCGGCGTACATCGCGCCCTCGGTCTCGAGGTCGCGGACCGACGTGAAGCCGTACATCAGCGCCACCCGCGCGTTGGCCGCGGCCTCGATCGCGCGGTAGGGCGCGCTCTGCTTCAACAAGATGGCGTCGTACACGCCGGGGCCGACGTCGTCGTTGAGGAACACGTGGGTGTGGGCATCGATGAGGCCGGGCAGCACGGTGGCGTTGCCGAGGTCGACCACGCGCGCACCGGGGTTCTTCGCCGCGAGGTCGGCGGCGGCGCCGAGCGCGACGATCTTGTCACCGTCGACGAGGACGGCGACGCCATCGCGCGGGCGATCCGACACGCCGTCGATCAGGTGCGCGGCCTTGACCAGGATGGGGGACGCGAGCGCGGGCGAGCTGACGAGCAAGCAAGCGAGGGCAAATCTCCACATGGCCGGCATGCTCGCACCGTCCGCGGCCGATTGCGCGGTCGGTCCGGCGTTTCCCGGGGTCGCCGATGTGGTCGAGCGGATCACGAATCTCGGCTACGAATGGAGGAACAGCGACGGCAACTGACTTGATACAGTGGAGGGGATGGGTCGCCGATCCGTACGACCAGGCGGCGCTGCCGTGGCACCCAAGCGGGGTCGATGACGTCGTCGCGAACAGACCCACCGACCGAGGGCGCGGTCACGACGTCGATCGGCGCGGCCGAGACGGTGCCGGCTGCCGTCGGTACGCCGCACGACGGCCAGCTCGATGACGCGCTCGCCGGGGCGCGGCCGGCCGACCCGGCGGGCCTGGCGCTCGCGCGGGCGCGCGTGGGCGGCGCGCTGTTCGGGACGACCGCGGCGCTCGGGAGGTTTCACGTCCTCGAGCAGCTCGGCAAGGGCGGCATGGGCGTGGTCTACGCCGCGTACGACCCCGAGCTCGATCGCAAGGTCGCGCTCAAGACCGTGAACGTGCCCGAGGGCGGCCGCGACATCGCGGTCGCCGAGGCCAAGGCGCTCGCCAAGCTCTCGCATCCCAATGTCGTGCCCGTGTTCGATGTCGGCGTCGTCGAGGGTCAGGTCTACATCGTGATGGAGCTGGTGCGCGGAGCGACCTTGCGCGAGTGGGTCAAGGACCGCCGGCCGCGCGAGATCCTCGACGCATATCGCGAGGCCGCGCTCGGCCTGGCCTCGGCGCACGCCTCGGGGCTCGTCCACCGCGACTTCAAGCCCGACAACGCGATCGTCGGCAGCGATGGCCGCGTGCGCGTCGTCGACTTCGGCCTCGCGTGCGAGGCCACGGCCCCCGACGGGGCGCCGCGCCGCACCGCGGGCACCCCGCGCTACATGGCGCCCGAGCAGGCCGGCGGCGTCGTCACGCCGGCCGCCGATCAATACAGCTTCTGCGTCTCGCTCGCCGAGGCGCTCGGCCGCGAGGGCGGCGCGCCACTGCCGCGCTGGATCGAGGCGATCGTGCAGCGCGGCCGCGCGCCCGATCCGGCACAGCGCTTCGCGTCGATGCCCGATCTGCTGCGCGCGCTCGGGCGCGACCCGGCGCGGATCTGGCGGCGGCGCGCCATCGTCGCCGGTCTCGCGGTCGCCACCGTCGCCGCCTTCTTCGTGGGTCGATCGCGCACCGGCGCCGAGGCGGAGGTGTGCGGCGGCGGCGAGCGCGAGCTGGCCGTCAGCTGGGACCCCGCGGCGCGCGACCAGCAGCTCGCGCGGATCGCCGCGGCCTCGACGTACGGCCGCGAGCTGGCGCCGCAGGTCGCCGCCGACGTCGCGCGCTACCGCACGCGCTGGGCCTCCGGCTACCAGGTCGCCTGCCTCACCCAGCGCCGCGGCCTTCAGTCCGAGGCCATGCTCGATCGCCGGATGACCTGCCTCGAGCGCGGCCGCAGCGCGCTGGCCGCCGTCGCCGAGATCGCATCGACGGCAGACGCCAAGGCGTTGCCCGAGATCGCCCGCGCCGTCGCCGCGCTACCCGATCCGGACGCCTGCGCCGATCTCACCACGCTCGCCGCCGACGTGCCACCACCGGCACCCGCGCTCGCCGCGCAGCTCGTCCCGCTGCGCAAGGAGCTCGAGCGTGCGCGCGTGCAGCTCACCGCCGGACGGTCGACCTCGGCCCGGACGATCGCACACGACACCACCGCGCAGCTCCGGACCATCGGCTATCCCCCACTCCTTGCCGAGGGCCTGCTCATCGAGGGCGACGCGCTTCGTGGGACCGATCCCGAGGGCGCGATCGCGGTGTTGCGTGAAGCGACGAGCACGGCGTTCGCCGGGCACGTCGACGCGGTAGCCATCGAGGCGTGGGCACGCCGGGCCTGGCTTGAAGGGACCAACGATCGGCCGCAAGCACTCGCGGGTCTCGACGTCATCGAGGCACTCGCCCGCCGCACGCCGTCCGCGACGTTCGCGCGCGCGCTCCTGCTCAACAACGTCGGAGGGGTCGAGCTGGCGCAGGGCCACCGAGCGGAAGCGCGGGCGTGGTTCGAGCGAGCGCTCGAGGCTTCGCATACGGCCTCAGGCCCCGGCGCCGTCGAGCTTGCGGCGATCCCGCGCAATCTCGCGCTGATCACGGATGATCTCGGCCGGCGGGAAAAGCTACTGGCCGACGCCGGCGCCACGCTCGCGCGCCTCCTTGGCCCGAGCCATCCGGAGACACTGACCACAGAGTTCGTGCGCACGGCGACCGCCATCGTAGACCTGCAGGCGACGAACGAAGCGCTCTCGACGATCTGCAAGCAGCTCGAGCTGCACGAGCGCCTCGCAGAGGAAGTACCCAACTGTCTCGGCGAGCTGGGTTATGTGCGAGCCGAGCTGGGCGACCTCGAGGGTGCCAGGGCGGCGTACGCGCGCGCGCTCGAGCTCGATGCCGCGGCGAACGTTCCCGAGCTCGCTGGATACTTGCTGCTGTGGCGTGGTGACGCCGCGGGTGCAGCCCGCACGTTCGAGGCAGCGATCACGGCATCGCCGATGGAGCCTGGGCAGGCGTCCTACAAGAACTATGTGTACGCGAAGCTTCAGCTCGGCCGCGGCCGAGCGCTGCGTACTCTGGGAAGACTCGACGACGCACGCCGCGCCCTGGAGCGCAGCCTCGACACGCTCGACAAGACCGACAACCGCTTGACCGTGCAGCGCCGGCTCGGGCGCGCGCGGGCCGAGACTGCAGCAGTGCTCGCCGCTGCGCACGCCCCGCTCGACGAGATCCGCGACCGCGCCGCCCACGCCCTCGCCTGGTACCGTCCTGCAGGTGGCGCGCCGTCTCTGATCGCCGAGCTCGAGCGCCTCGCGGGTTCGCCGTAGCGACGTGACTCGCCCGAAGGTTGCGTGCAGAGGAGCATCCAGTGCTCACCGAGCCCGATGACGCCGAGACCGAGCTGGCGCGCGGCGGCTCCGCTC
>DATIPJ010000069.1:0-1610 GCA_035472155.1 Kofleriaceae bacterium | reverse complement strand
GGCTGCGAGACCGGCGACGCCAAGCTCACCCGCGGGCACCGGCTCCCTGCGCGCTTCGTGATCCACGCCGTCGGCCCGCGCTACAGCACGCCGGGGTGCGCGGCGCTGCTCGCGTCGTGCTACCGCAAGAGCCTCGCGATCGCGCGCGAGCACGGGTTCGAGACCATCGCGTTCCCCGCGATCTCCACCGGGATCTTCGGTTACCCGATGCGCGAGGCTGCCGACATCGCCGTGCATACGATTCGCGCCGAGCTCGCCGACCGTGACCTACCGCGCAAGGTCATCCTCTGCACGTTCGGCACCGAATCCACGCAGATCGCCCGCGAGGCCGTCGCGCTCGCGCCAGGCGCGCTCAATCCTTGAGACCGTGGCGGTGCAGGAGATCGATCAGGTGCGAGCGATCCATCTTGGCGATCCGCGCGGCCTGCGAGACGTTGCCGCCGGCCTGCGCCATGAGGCGCGTGAGGTACGCGCGCTCGAAGTCGCGCACCACGGTGGCGCGCTGATCCTTGTAGGGCAGGAGCGGCGCGTCTGGATCGCTGCCCGGCGCGCCCGGATGGGCGGCCGCGGGGGCCGCGTGGGCGGGCTCCTCGCTCAGCAGCTGCGGCCCGACGACGAGCGCGGCCTCGACGGCGTTGCGCAGCTCGCGCACGTTGCCCGGCCACGGGTGCTTGTGCCAGCACGCGAGCTGCTCGGCGCCGAACAGCGCCTCGATCGAGCCTGATGCGCCCAGGTCGCGCGCGAAGTGCTCGATCAGCACGGGGATGTCCTCGCGGCGCTCGCGCAGCGGGGCGAGCCGCAGCACCACGACCGCGAGGCGGTGGTAGAGGTCCTGGCGGAACCGGCCGTTGTTGACCTCGGCGCGCAGGTCGCGGTTGGTCGCGGCGATCACGCGCGCCTCGAGGTCGAGGTCCGTCGAGCCGCCCACGCGGCGGAACCGGCGGCGCTCGAGCACGCCGAGCAGCGCGCTCTGATCGGCGGCCGGCAGCTCGCCGATCTCGTCGAGGAACACCGTGCCGTCCTCGGCGCGCTCGAACGCGCCCTTGTGCGTGCGGTCGGCGCCGGTGAACGCTCCGCGCTCGTGGCCGAACAGCTCGCTCGCGAGCAGGCTCGACGACAGCGCGCCACAATCGATCGTCACCAGCGGCGACGGGGCGCGCAGCGATCGCGCGTGCAGCGCCTCGGCGACCCGCTCCTTGCCCGTGCCCGACTCGCCGACGATCAGCACCGAGGTCGGCGCCGCGGCGACGCGCTCGACGTCGGCGAACAGCCGCAGCATCTGCGGCGATACCGCGATCATCCCCGCGAGCTCGCCGCGCGCGCCGGCGTGCGGCACCGGGACCGCGCGGCGCACGGCGTCGTCGAACCGGATCGTCGTGCCGCCCAGCTTGAGCAGCGTCCCGGGCGGCACGAACGCGCGCTCGATCCGCACGGCGCCGATGTACGTGCCGTTGGTCGATCCGAGGTCGGTCACGGCGATGCCGTTGCCACGAACCGCGACCTCGATGTGATAGCGCGACACGGTGAAGTCACCGACGACCAGCGCGTTGTCCCGCGCGGTGCCGACCGACACGAGGTCGTTGCCGATCGCGTGCTTGCCGCGATCCGGA
>DATIPJ010000068.1:0-3184 GCA_035472155.1 Kofleriaceae bacterium | reverse complement strand
CAGCGCGAGCAGCGCCGGGCGCACGAGCTCGCCGCGACGCCGCCGGACGTGCAGGCCGAGATCGAGAAGCTGCAGCGCGCCGACATCGTCGTGATTCAGTTCCCGCTGTGGTGGTGGGGCCCGCCGGCGATCCTCAAGGGTTGGTTCGACCGCGTCCTCATCTACGGCGGGCTCTACGGCAGCGGCCGCCGCCTCGAGCGCGGACCGCTGGCCGGACGCAAGGCCATGCTCTCGGTCACCCTCGGGGCATCGTCGTCCGGGTGCGGGCACGATGGCCTCGACGGCGACATCCACCTCGTCCTGTGGCCGGTGTTGATCACCCTGCGCTACGTTGGCCTGTCGGTCCTGCCGCCGCTGCTCGTCCCCGACGTGCATGCCGCCCGCGATCCGGCCGCCGGCGAAGCGCTCGCCGCGAGGATCGATGCTGCGGAGCGCGAGCTCGCCGACCGCATCGCCCAGATCGAGACCCTGCCGGAGCTCCCATTCAACACACTCGAGGACTTCGACATCCATTCCCGCCTCAAGCCGGACGCCCCGTCCCACACGCCCTTCATCCGCCACCGCGCCAAGCTCGATCTCGGGCCGTAGTACGATGTCGCCGACATTCAGGTCAGGAGTGCTCTCAGACCGTACGCGTCGCGATCGCAGGCGATAGGCGCGACGCCTTGAGCGCAGGGCCGAGCACCGCGAGCTGACCGACGAGCCAGACCACGATGGCCCCGATCGGGAGGACATAACCCGGCAGCCGAGAGACGTCGTAGAGCTCCCTGAGCAGCCAGTTAAGCCCATACGCAACGAGCATCCCCACCGCGATGCCGCAGCTCGCGAGCACGAAGTTCTCGAGCTGGAACAGCCGCAGGATATCGGAGCGCGTGGCGCCGAGCGCGCGCCGGCACCCGATCTGCTGCGTGCGCCGTTGCACCGAGAAGCTCGCCAGGCCACCCAGTCCAAGCGTGGTGATCGCGAGCAGCGCGATCGACAGCCCGATCAGCAGGTAGATCATCGCCGTGTCCTGCTGGAAGTATGCGGCGCGCACCGCTGCAAACGGCTCGTGCGAGACGATGATCCGGTTCACGTCGACCTTGTAGAGCGCGTCTTCGACCTTCGCGAGCACCGCATCACGCTGCTCGGGCGCGACGCGGATCAGGTAGTTGCGCCCATCGGGATACGTCATCCGCATCGGCAGGATCATCGAGTACCCGCTGGTCTCCGGTGCGCCGGACTCGCTCGGACGCGCGAGCGCCTCGACGACGCCGACGACGCGCATCGGATTCTCGGCGCGGGTATAGAGCGACCTGCCGATCGCACCGCCCGGAAACAACCGATCCGCGAGCGCGCGCGTGATGATCACCGTCGGCGGGCTGGTCGGGTCGGCCTTGTTGAAGTCCATGAGCTCGCCCGGTTCGAACCTGCGACCCGCGACGAGCTGCGTCCCGAGTGTATCGAGGAGCTCCAGCCCTCCCATGTACTCGTCCGCCTCGACGGGCGGTGACGGATCGTCTGGACTCGCGGTTGCAGCGGTGTTCCAGGACGCGTTTCCGAACGGGACGATGTTCGCGACCACCGCGTTCTTCACGCCGGGCAGCGCGCGCAACGCCGCGAGGTCCTCTGCCGTGCGCCCCTTCGCATCGTCGGGTGTCGTGATCGTCGCCACGCGCACGCGGATCAGCTCGTCCTCGACCACACCGCTTTCCCGATCGACGTGCGCGACACGATCACCGACGAGAAACAGCGTATTGCACACGATCGCGCAGGTCAACGCGATCTCGATCGCGATCAGGATCGAGACCGTGCGTTGCCGCTGCAGCGCCTTTATGGCCCAGTACAGGTTCATTGGATCCTCACTGCGCCTTGAGTTGAATCGACGGCGTCACCCGCGACGCCCGCAACGCTGGGAACACTCCAGCCAACGTGCTGCCCGCCACCGCGATCGCGAACGTGAGCACGAGCATCGGCGCATCGAGATGCGCGAGGTCGGCATACGCGGTTGGCTGGTGGCGAACCGCCCACAGCCCGATCACCGTGAAGCCCAGCCCGAGGACGCCGCCGACCAGGCCGATCGTGCCGGCCTCGACGAGCAGTTGCGCGAAGATCGCGCCACGCCACGCGCCGAGCGCGCGTCGAACCCCGAACTCCACCGACCGCCGCAGAAACTTCGTGAGCAGCAGGCCCACCGTGTTGACGAGGCACACCGCGAAGAAGCCGAACGCGATCCACGTCTGGATCCGCACATCGCGCGGCACCACGCCGCGATCCGCGAGGCGGTCTGGCACCGAGCGAATCGTCGGCGCGACTGGACGCTCCATCCGGCCCGCACGCCGCTGCTCGATCGCCCACGAGGCCAGAAAGTCGCGATACGCGGCGGCCTTGCTGTCGGAACCAAGCTCGACCCACAGCTGGATCCACGCGCACGGCGCCCCGACCGCCTCGGGATCCGGCGCGTCGCCCCAGCAGCTGACCGGGCTCGTACCGCGCAGATGCAGCTCGCGCGAGGTGCTGAACGGGATGAACAGCTGCTCGGCCGGCCCGAACGGGCTGGTGAGATCGTAGTAGCGCGGGCTCGGTCGCCAATCCGCGACCACGCCGATGACGCCCAACACTTCGCGGCCGACGCGCAGCTGCTTGCCGACCGCTTTGACCGTGCCGAACTGGCGCAGCGCCAGGGAGCGTGCGATCACCGCAACCCGCGCGCGCCTGGTGTCGTCGTCCGCGGTCCAGCCTGCACCGGCGAGAAACGGCACGTCGAACATCGCGAACAGCTCGCTGCTCGTGTAGCGAGCATCGACGAAGTACGGAGGGATACCCGCGTGCTCCGGCATGATCGGCGCGCTTCCCGCCGTCATCATCGCTTGACGATCGGCGCGACCGGCGCGGACGAGCGCCTCGGCATCGAAGCGCGTGACCTGCTCGGGCAGCCGCTCGCCGGGCACGTAGTCGTTGTCGTGCGGCTGCGCATCGATCTGGACGTAGAATAGCCGCTGGCTCTTGCCTGGAATCGGATCCGCCGAAAGGAGCCGCAGCACGGTGAGCGTGGTCATGCTCGCGCCGACACCGAACGCGATCGCGATCACCATCAGAGTGCTCAGCATCATGCTGCCGCGCAGGCTTCGCGACGCGAGCTGGATGTAGTAGCCGAGCACGCTACCTCACCTCCGACTCGATTCGAAACACCTTGCTGTTCCCG
>DATIPJ010000067.1:0-8569 GCA_035472155.1 Kofleriaceae bacterium | reverse complement strand
GGCCGAGATCCACACCGCAGGCAGCGCCCGCACCGTCGCACCGCCGATCACGCCGAGCACCGCCGCGGCGATCCAGCGGCGGCGCTGCGTCGCGCCGTGCCAGGCGGCGCGCACCTGCGCCACCACCAGCGCGAGCCCGTAGGCGCTGGCCGCCCACACGAACGGGCGCGCGAGCTGCGCGAGCCGCTCGGTGCCGAGCCGCGCGACGCCCATCCCCGGCGCCAGGCCGAGCGCGAGATACGGAGCGTCGCACAGGCCGAGCAGCAGCACGAACCCGCTCGCAGCGACGAACACCGGCGCCGCGCGCCGGGACCACAGCGCCGCGGCGATCCCGAGATACCCCACGTACTCGAATGCGGCGAATGCGGTCACCGGAGAGGGATACGCCAAAAGCTCCTCGATCAGCCGCGACGGCGCGTGGAGCGCGTTCGGAAAATGCTGGCCGTAGGCGAGGATCCGCGCGGCGAGCGGCATCCACATCGCCGCACCGAGCGCGACGCCGAGCGCGACGTGACACATCGCCATCATGGCCCGCCGCGGCGGGACATCGGACGCGAGCGCCGCGACGACCGCCAGCGCGACGAGGCTCGCGGCTGCAGCAATCAGGCCGGCGGGGTGGGCGATGGTCGCAACGGCGGTCGCGATCCAGATCGTCGCCGAGGTGGCGAGCCGGGGTCGGCGCAGCGCCGCGAGGACGGCGATGGCGGCGACGGTCCCGCACGCGAGGGTGAAGGCGCAGTGCAAGAGCGCCCAGCGGAACAGCCCCACGGTTCCACCGTGCGCGACTGCACCGCTGTCCACGAGCGTGAGCAGCCCGATCACCAGCGCGATCGGCCTGGGCGCGATGCGCATCGCGATCGCGGTGGTCGCCGCGGCGATCACCACATGCACGATGACGGCGACGATCATCAACGCCAGTGGCAGATCGCCCTCGAGCCCCAGCGCGAGCGCCAGGTGCCCGGTCACCAGGTAGACCAGCGACGGATAGAGCTCGAGCGGCGCATCGCCGGTGCCGACGGCGTGGTTCCATACCGGGACGTCGAACCCGGGCATGGCCGGCATCGCGTTCGCGAGCACGGCGCGCTGCGGCCCCCAGTCGCCCATCTGCCAGTCGGGTGACGAGGTCAGGACCTCGCGAAACACCGCGACGCCGACGACCGCGATCGTCGCGAGCACCACGGCGCTCGCCACGCGATCCGGCGGCGAGCGCAGCCACGCCGGCACGTGCGGCCACGCCGCGAGCACAGCGATCCCGAGCGCAGCGGCCAGCGTCGCCAGACCGAGCTCGCCCGAGACCTGGGCCGGGAACGCCAGCGCGAGGACCGCCGCACCCGCGACGAGCTCTGCGCCCGGACTCTCGACGAGCCATCGCCCGAGGGACCGCAGCCGTTCGATCACCCGCCGGCGTTAACACGCCACAACCACCCGCACAACCTCGCTTCTCCGGCATGCTGCCGCGGGTGAAGAAATGGCTCGGCCTCGTCGCTCGCGTGCTCGGCACGGCCGCAGCGTTCGCCTGGATCGCGACGCGCGTCGACCTGGCTGCCGTCCGCACGGCCATCGTACGCATCCCGCCCGGGGCGATCGCCATCGCCACGGCGCTCGTGGCCGCCAACGTGGTCGCCGGCGCCGTGCGCTGGCGCGTGCTGCAGCGCGCCTACGGGGCGACGCAGATCGCCCGGCTCGCTGTGCTCGTGCGCCTGTACTTCGTCGCATTCTTCTACAACACGTATCTGCCCGGAGCGGTCGCCGGCGATGTCGGCCGCGGCGTGGTCAGTCGCGCGGCATTCCCCGCCGAGGGCGCCACCGGTGCGCTCGCGGTCGTCCTCGTCGAGCGCGCGCTCGGCCTCCTGGGGCTGTTCGTCTTGCTCGCCGTCGGCCTGGTCGCGACCCACGGTGCGCTCGACCCCGGCGCGCTCTGGTGGTGGACCGTGCTCGGCAGCGCCGGCTCGGTGGCCCTCGTCGCGGCCATCCCCCTCGCGCGCACGCTCGCACCGCACCTGCCCTCGCGACTGGCGCGCATCGCCGAAAAGCTGCCCGCGCTGCACGACCGCGCCGCGTTCGCCGAGGCGATCGCGCTCTCGATCGCGACGCAGGCCCTGGTCGCCGCGGCCGGTTGGGTCATCCTCGACGCGCTCGCGCCGATCAGCATCGCCGGCTCACTGCTGGTCGTGCCCCTGGCCGCCGCCACCGCGTTCCTGCCGATCACCGTCGGTGGCGCCGGGGCGCGCGAGGCCGTCTACGTCGCCCTGTGCGGAACGCTGTTCGCCATGCCCCAGGCCGACGCGCTCGCCGCATCGCTTGGACTGTGGCTGGCTCACCTGCTCGTCGGCGCTGGGGGCGCGGTGACACAGCTCTTGCGACGGCGCGACATCTCTTGACGCCGCGAGTCTCCTGCACCGATCGCTAGCGCCGCGCGCGCGCGAGCCTGGCGAAGCAGTCGAGGATCATCCCGGCGACGTTGGTCCCGTCGAGCTGCGCGGCGTGGCGCACGCCGGTCGGCGACGTGATGTTGAGCTCGGTCAGCATGCCGCCGATCACGTCGAGCCCGACGAACACCTGGCCGTGCTCTCGGAGGAACGGCGCGACCGTGGCGATGATCTCGCGATCGCGCGCATCGAGCGTGGTGCGCACCGCCTTGCCGCCGACGTGGAGGTTGCCGCGCGCCTCGGCCTCGGCCGGCACGCGCAGCACGGCGCCCACCGGCGAACCATCGGCGAGCAGGATCCGCTTGTCGCCGTTGACCACCTCGGGCAGGTAGCGCTGGGCGAGCGTCCAGCGCGTGCCGGCGGCCGTCGACGTCTCGAGGATCGACGACGCATTCGGATCGCCCTGGCGCACCACGAAGATGCCCAGCCCGGCGTAGCCGTCGACCGGCTTGACCACGATGGTGCCGCCCTGCTCGGTCTGGAACGCACGCAGGCGCTGGGCCGAGCGAGTCACGATCGTCGGCGGAGTCAGCTCCGGGAAGCGCAGCACGGCGAGGTGCTCGTTGAGCTCGCGCAGCCCGCGCGGGTCGTTGACCAGCAGCGTCTTGCCACGCGCGTGGTCGAGGATCCAGGTCGCGTGCAGGTATGCGATGTCGACCGGCGGATCCTTTCGCATCAGCACGACGTCGAAGTCGGCGAGCCGGTGCGGCGCCAGCGGCTCGATCTGGAACGCCTCGAGCGCCCGGCTCGCGGGCAGGACCATCGTCGGGGAGGCGTCGCACACCGCGTCGTCGCCGACCAGGCCGAGGTTCTCGATCTGACAGGTCCAGACGCCCCAGCCGCGGCCGGCGGCCTCGAGCATCAGTGCGTACGAGCTATCGCCCGCGAGCGTGAGGCGATAGAGCGGATCAACGATGAAGAGCAGACGCACCGAGGCACTGTAGCCGAGCCTCGCGGATCCGGCCCTCTGGCCGGGGTGTTTTTGCCGGCCCTCTGCCCTCGCAGCGATCGCCTCGCATCAGGCGATGGGCGCGGCCGGGCCCGGGTCGCCGCCGCCCGGCTCGTCGGTCCCGACCGCGATCTTGGTCGGCAGCAGGTGCTCGAGCCCGTGCTTGCGCAGCCGGTAGTAGAGCGTGGAGCGATTGATGCCGAGCGTGCGCGCCGCACTGGCGATGTTGCCGCGCGATTTTTCGACCGCGGCGATGATCTCCTTGCGCTCGCTGTCGAGCAGGCGCTCGGCCAGGCTCTTGCCGTCGTCGGCCAGCCCCCCCGACACGCCCGCCTGCACTCCCGATCCCGCGACCGATCCCGGCGCGACGGCGTTCACCGGCCCGGTCCCCGACGACGGGTTCGGCGCGTGGGTCACCGCGCGCCGTCCGAAGTCGAGGTGGCTCGTCGACAGCGGCGCGCCCCGGGCCAGGATCATCGCGCGCTCGATGATGTTCTCGAGCTCGCGCACGTTGCCCGGCCAGTTGTACTCGCGCAGCTTGGCGAGCGCCTCGCTCGACGCCGACGCCGTGGTCACGCCCATCTGGCGCGAGAACTTGGCGATGAAGTGGGCGACCAGCGGCGTGAGATCGTCGAGCCGGTCGCGCAGCGGCGGCAGGTTGATCGGGAACACGTTGAGCCGGTAGTACAGGTCCTCGCGGAACTCGCCGTCCTCGATCATCGCCTCGAGGTTGCGGTTGGTCGCGCTGACCAGCCGGACGTCGACCTTGATGGTCTCCGAGCCGCCGACGCGTTCGAACTCGCGCTCCTGCAGCGTGCGCAGGAGCTTGATCTGGACCTCCATCGGCAGGTCGCCGACCTCGTCGAGGAACAGCGTGCCGCCGTCGGCGAGCTCGAACCGCCCGGGGCGCCGCGCGAGCGCGCCGGTGAAGCTGCCCTTCTCGTGGCCGAACAGCTCGCTCTCGAGCACGCCGGGCGCGAGCGCCGCGCAGTTCACGCGCACGAACGGCTTCTCCTCGCGCGGCGAGTTGATGTGGATCGCGTGGGCGACCAGCTCCTTGCCGGTGCCGGTCTCGCCGCGCAGCAGCACCGTCGAGTTGGTCGGCGCCACCTGCTCGACCTTCTCGAGCACGTCGCGCAGCGGCGCGCTCTCTCCGATGATGTTGCCGAAGTCGAACTCGCCGTGCAGCTGCTGGTTCAGATAGCCGGTGTACTCGGCGAGCTGCGCCGCGAGCCGCTTGTTGTCCCGCGTGAGGTGGAAGCGCTCGATCGCGTACTGCAGCACGCCGCGGACCTCCTTGGCGTCCCACGGCTTGGTGATGTAGCGATAGACCTGCCCGAGGTTGATCGCCTCGATCAGCACATCGACGTCGGTGAACGCGGTCAGGATGATGCCGACGGCGTCGGGCTGGCGCACGCGCACCTCGCGCAGGAGCTCGACGCCGGTCATCTTCGGCATCCGCTGGTCGGTGACCACGACGGCGACCTCCTTGCCCTCGAGGATCTGCAGCGCCTCGGCGCCGCCGCTCGCGGTCAGGATGTCGAACGTCTTGCGGAAGTTGAAGCGAAACGCGTCGAGGTTGTCCTGCTCGTCGTCGACCACGAGGATCGGGTAGCGCTTCACATCCAGCGACACGGCCCTACAACGTGTACCACGATTGCGACGCGGCGAGCCATCCCGACGAGCTTTGCCAGCTCATGCGCTGCACCCCTCCCCGACGATCTCCGGTTGGTTGGATGCGCGCGACGATCGCTCTAGCGATCGCGCGACGCCTTGCACATCGCGACGAATCCGAGGCTGACCACGGCAGCAACGGCCAGAAGGATGACGGTCATGTGAGCAGCAAAGTAGATCCGGTGGCCCGACCGTCAAGGGTCGCCACCGACGACGAATTGCGTCGAAGCGATGCGACTTCGCGTGCGACGGCGGTGCGACGATCACCGCGCGCCATCGCGGCGGCACGGGAGCAACGGCGCGCGCGCCATGCACGGCGAATACGACCGCGCGCCGCGCGGCGGCAACCGCGCGCATCGCACGCTGCCGCGCGCTGAATTCCGCCCACGCTGCCGAGCGACCTACCGGCAGGACGTACGGCCACGAAGCAGCGGCACATTGCCTGCGACGCGAGCGGGGCGCCGATCGCGTCCGATCGAAAATCTTTGCGTCACGCGCTGCGTTGCGATGGCGCGCGCGGCGGCTCGGGCACCGGGCACCGTCGTAGATCCGTGAAGCCATGGGATCTGGTCACGATTTGCTGAGGCCCACATGTAGGAAACTTGGCCACCACCCTCGGGCTCCGTTAGCCTTCCGGCGATGGTGTCCCCACGCGCTACGCCTCCACGCGCTACACCCCCTCGCCGGGCGCGCCCCAAGCTCGAGCCACCGCCCCGCAAGCCGATGGCGGTCGCGCGCCGCGTCTCGCTGTTCGAGCGCGAGGTCACGGTGCGGCTGGCGCCGGTCGCGATCGAGCTCCTGCATGGCGCCGCGCGCACGCTCACCGAGGGCGAGCTGGTCGGCGATGGCTACGCCGGCTCGACGATGCTCACCATCGACCTGTCGCGCACGCGCGCGCAGATCAGCGATCCGCCCGACGCGTCGACCGCGCAGCGCGTGGCGATGCTGTACGCCGGCGACGAGCGCTGCCGCGAGCAGGCGCGCCGGATCGCGGTCAAGGAAGCGCGCCGCATGGCCGGCTGCGATCTCTCGCTGCCCAACGTCGATGTCGAGAGCCGCGCGCGCGGCCCCGAGCTCTACCTGAGCCTCAACGTCGAGGCGCAGCGCGAGCGGCGCGTCCAGCCGCCCGCCGGCGGGCGCACCGACGGTGCCGACCGAACCAGGAGACCCGCATGATCGAGCTGTACTCCATCCGCGACGTGTCGCGCATCCTCGCCGTTCAGGAGTCGCGGCTGCGCTACTGGACGCAGACCGGCTTCGTCGGGCCCACCGTGCGCAAGGGCGGCCGGTTCTACTACACGTTCAACGACCTGATCGCGGTCAAGGCGGCCAAGGACCTGCTCGCGACCGGCATGCCGCTGCAGCGCGTGCGCAAGAACGTCGAGGCGCTCCGGCAGGCGCTGCCCGGCGATACCCATCCGACGACCAAGCTGCGCGTGTGCTGCGACGGCGAGACCATCGTCGCGCTGGCCGACGACGTCGCGTTCCAGCCGATCGGCGGCCAGGTCGTGATGGCGTTCAACGTGCCGAGCTTCGGCGAGCACGTGATGCAGACCCTCGCGATGCCGCGCGTCGAGGCCGTGCCGGCGCCGGTCGACGACAACCCGACCGAGGCCCACGGCGGCACGACCGCGTACCGCAACTTCGTCGAGGCGTGCGCCGCCGAGGACCGCGGCGAGTCCGATGTCGCCGAGCACCTGTTCCGCCAGGCGCTCGACCTCGAGCCCAACATGGCCGCCGCGCTCACCAACCTGGGCAACCTGGTCTATCGCCAGGGCGAGCTCCACGAGGCGCGCAGCCTCTACGAGCGCGCGCTCGACCATGAGCCCGCGCAGCCCGAGGCCCGCTACAACCTCGCCAACCTGCTCGAGGACCTCGGCGACACCGAGCTCGCGATCTCCGAGATGCGCCGGGTGTGCGCCGCCGCGCCCGAGTTCGCCGACGCGCACTACAACCTGGGCATCTTGCTCGCACAGGTCGGCGGCACCACGCAGGCCCGCCAGCACCTCGAGCGCTACCTCGAGCTCGATGGCGCGAGCGACTGGGCGCGCCACGCGCGCAGCTTCCTCGAGCGCATCGCGCTCTGAGCCGCCCGGCGTCTACCCCAGCATGGCGCGAACGACGAGGTAGCCGTACACGTAGGGTGCGATGAACAGCACCGCGTCGATCCGGTCGAGGATGCCGCCGTGCCCGGGCAGAAGGCCGCCCGAGTCCTTCACGCCGACCGAGCGCTTGATCAGCGACTCCGTCAGGTCGCCGAGCTGACCGAGGATGCCGCCCGGGATCGCGATCAGCACGACATCGACCCAGGTCAGGAAGTGCGCCGAGATCAGCTTGAGCGCGGCGACGCCCACGACCGAGCCCGCGAGCCCGCCCCACGCCCCCGCCCACGTCTTCTTCGGGCTCACCGCCTCGTAGAGCTTGGCCTTGCCGAGGTAGCGGCCCGCGAAGTACCCGCCGGTGTCCGCGACCCAGGCCACGATCAGCACGATCAGCACCGTATCGCCCCCGTGGTAGGGGTCGATCAGCTTCAGCTTGGACAGATACGTCGTCAGAAACCCGGCATACACGATGCCGGTGACCGTCCCCGCGTAGCGGCCCGCCACGCTCGCGAGATCGCGGAACCGGAACAGGTAATAGAGCCCGGTCGCGACCACGAGGAGGAGGAGCGCGATCGTCGACCCCGCCGCCACGGCCCCGACCACTGCGCGCGGGAGCGCGCCGTACGGCGCCAGGGCGAGCGGGTCGAGCCAGTAGAACGCGGCGACCGCGAGCGCCCCGAGCACCAGCGCCGGCCGGCGGTCCTCGGCCGGGAGCAGCATGGCGAACAGCTCGGACATCGCGATCAGCGAGGCGGCGAAGATCACGACCCAGGTCGGCTCGGGCCGGTGGTAGTACAGCACCACCAGGAGGATCGGAACGGCGACCAGCGCCACGAGAAATCGTTGAGCGAGGTTGCCGAGCGCCACGAAGGTTCGGAGCTAACCCCACCGGCCCGTGGTCGTCAAGTCATCGCGGTGTCAGCCCGATTCGACGTCGGACGCCAGCTGGCCCGACGTGAGGCCGAACCTGCGCTCGCGCGCGCCGTACTGCTCGAGGCACTCGAACAGGTGCTGCCGGCGAAATTCGGGCCACAGCACGTCGATGAACATCAGCTCGGCGTACGCGATCTCCCACAGCATGAAGTTCGAGATCCGCTGCTCGCCGCTGGTGCGGATCAGGAGGTCCAGCGGCGGCAGCCTTCCCGTCGGCAGATAGCTGTTGAAGCGGTCGACATCGACATCATCGGGCGACAGCTGCCCCGACGCCGCATCCCGCACCGCCGAGCGGACCGCGCGCGCGATCGACTCGCGCCCGCCATACGAGAGCGCCAGCGTGAGGACCATCCCGCGGTTGCCGGCCGACGCCGCGCGCAGCTCGTCGAGCGGCTCCCGCGCGATCGGCGGCAGGCGCTCGACATCGCCGATCGCCTCGAGGCGGATCGCATTGTCGAGGATCTCCGAGCGCTCGCCGATCA
>DATIPJ010000066.1:0-16291 GCA_035472155.1 Kofleriaceae bacterium | reverse complement strand
GCGCACCATCGACGTCAAGGTCGGCGACATCGTCCGCCGCGGCGATGTCCTGGCCAACCTGGACCAGACCTTCAGCGAGGCCGATGCCGGGCAGCTTCGTCGCGCGCTAGGTTGACAGCGTCAACGTGCGAGGGACGGGGATGCCTGCTGAACCGAATCGGTCCTCTACTGCCGCGGGCAATCCGCGAGTGGTCGCCAGCCGCCTCGGGACACTCGTTGTGCGCCATCATGAGGGGACCACGGGAGGCGCACGCGACGAGTCACCAACGGTCCGGAGCCTGCATGGACGTGATCGCGAGCTCGCCGAGCTCGATGCCGCGCTTGAGCAGGCGTGTGGTGGACGCGGGTGTGCGTTTCTCCTCTCCGGCGAGGCCGGCATCGGGAAGACGCGCCTCGCCGAGGAGCTCGCCGCGCGCGCCGAGGCGCGAGGCGCCGTCGTGTTCTGGGGCCGGGCATGGGAGGTCGCGGGCGCGCCGGCGTGTTGGCCGTGGACGCAGGTCGCGCTCGCAGCCACGCAGACCGATGCCGGCGCCGACTTCCTGGCCCGCGATCCCAGCGCGACCGGTCTCGCGTCCATCCTGGCCCCTCGTTCGAGCGAGCACGCCGATGCCCCCGAGCTCGGGACGGCGCGCCTCGCGCTGGCGATGCTCGCGCTCCTCCAGCGCCTCGCAACGGAGGCGCCCGTCGTCCTCGTCCTGGACGATCTGCACGCCGCCGACCTGGCCACGCTGGCGGTCCTCGGGCACATCGCACGCGACCTTCGCCGCTTCGCCGCCCTCGTCATCGGAACGTATCGCGAGGTCGAGGCGCGGCGCTCGCCCGGCATCGCGGCCCTCCTCGTCCGCGTGGCCAGGGATGGGACCGCACTGTCGCTCGCCCGTCTCGACCGCAACGTCGTTTCTGGCTGGCTCGCGGCGTCGCTCGGCAATCGCGCGTCGGTGGAGCTCGGCGCGGCCATCTTCCAGGCCAGCGAGGGCAACCCGCTCTTTGTCGACGCTCTCGTCCAGCTGGTCGCGGCGCGTGGCGACGCGATCGCGCTGCCCTCCGGCTTCGTCCTACCCGACACGATCCAGGAGACCGTGCGCGAGCTCCTCGAGCGCGTCTCACCGCCGGCGCGCACCATGCTTGAGGCCGCCGCCGCACTCGGGCGCGAATGCCAGACTGCAACTCTGATCGTCGTGTCGGGCGTCGCCCACGAGGACGTCCTTTCCGCGGTTGCCGAGAGCGTCGCCGCCGGCATTCTCGCGCCGCAGGTGACGCCGTCGCGAGTGGTGCGCTTCGCGCATGTCCTTATCCGCGAGGTCATCTATCGCGGCACCCACGCGGCGCGACGGATCGAGCTCCACGCACGTTGCCTCGCCGCCCTGCGGCGCATGCACGGAGTAGACGTCGACGCACACCTCGCCGAGCTGGCCTACCACGCCTACGAGAGCGCCCCCGTCGGCAGCTGGGCCGACGCCGTCGACCTTTCCTTCCGCGCGGGCCTTCGCGCCCTCGACCTCCTCGCTTTCGACGACGCAGCCCGGCACTTCGAGCGGACGCTCGACGCCCTCGATCACGGCGAGCATCGTGACGACGGCCTTCGCGCCGACGTGCTCTGGCGGCTAGGGCGGTGCCAGCTCTTCCTCGGGCAGCCACCGCTTGGGCGCGAGACCTGCGAGCGCGCGGCCGCCTGCGCCGAGGCCGCCGGCCGCGCCGACATCTTCGCCCGCGCCGTGCTCGCGTCTTCGCCCGAGGTATTCCCGGGACGCGCCGATCACCGCCTGGGCGCGCTCCTCGAGCGCGCGCTGGCCATGTCGGGCCACGACGCGGCACTCCAGATCCAGCTCGCGGCACGGCTGGCCTCGGCGCTCGTGCCAACGCTCGCACCCGAGCGTCCGATGCAGCTCGCGCGCGAGGCGGTTGCCGCGGCGTGCGAAGTCGGCGATCGCAAGCTCCTCGCGGCCGTGCTGGCGACCGTGCGCTTCGTTTTCATGCCGGCGGCCGCGCTCACCGAGCGGCTGGACTACGAGCGCATGCTGTTCGGCCTCGTGGGGACGCTCGGCGATCCCATCCTCGAGGTGCAGGCGCGCGGCCGGCTCGCCATATGCGCGATCGAAGCGGCCGACGCCGACGTTGCGGCCCATGAGCTGCGCCTGCAGCGCGACATCGCCGATCGTCTGCGGCTGCCTTGGCACCAGCTGCGCGGCGCCTGCATCCAGCTCCTCTGGTCGTCGCTCCGCGGCGACGACGAAGGCGTGGCCGCGGCCGAACACACCATCCGCGACCACATCGAACGCGTCGACGAGGTACGGAGCTTGATCTTTCTCGAAGCCAACCGGCGGGTGCGCGCCGTGGCCCGGGGCGACGAGCAGACCGCCGCCGACGCCTGGACTCACCTCGAGAGCTTGCTCGCGCTCGACCCGTTCGGCTCCTGGTGTCTGCCGGTTCTGCGCGCCGCGGCTCTTGCACGCGTGGGCCGGAAGGACGACGCGCGGGCCATCTTTCTCCAGTTCGCGCCCGAGGGGCCGGCGGCTGCCTTGCGCGCGATGGGGCCGGCGCTCCTCCTCGACGTGGTGCCATGCGTCCTCGATGTGGGCGACGCCGGCTGGATGCAGGAGGTCTACGAGGTGCTGCTTCCGTTCGAGGGCCGAAACTCGGTGAACCTCGTCCTCCTCACCAGCGACGGCCCGATCGCGTACCACCTGGGCCTCCTCGCACGCGCGCTCGGCCGCGCCGACGACGCCTCGCGGCACTTCGCGGCCGCACTGGCGATGTGCGAGCGCGCCGGATTCACTGCCTTCGCGGCGCGGACCCGGGCGGCCCTCGGTACGCGCCCGCGAGTGCCGGACGCGAGTGCGAGCGGGGCGCCGCCCGAGCTCCGCCGGAGAGGCGACGTCTGGATTGTGCGCCACGGCGGCCGCGAGCTCCTCCTCGCAGACTCCAAAGGCGTCCGCTACCTGGCGGCACTGCTCGAGGAGCCCGGTCGCGAGCGGCACGTCCTCGAGCTGGTCGGCGAGGGCGTTGAAGGCGACGCCGGCTCCCACCTCGACGCCAAGGCCAAGGCGAGCTATCGGCGCCGGCTCGACGCGCTTCGCGACGCTTTCGAAAACGCAGAGGAGCGCGGCGACCGCGAGCGCGCGGCGCGCTTGGAGGAGGAGCGCGAGGCCATCGGCGCCGAGCTCGCGCGCGCCGTCGGTCTCGGAGGCCGCGATCGCCGCGCCGGCGCAGCCTCCGAACGCGCTCGCATCAACGTGCAACGGCGCCTGCGCGATGTCCTCGACCGTGTCGCCGAGCTCGATGCCGCGCTGGGGCGGCACCTCGACCTTCACGTGAAGACCGGCGCGTTCTGCTCGTATCGCCCCTAGGACGGAACATGCTTGTGCGCCAACCGGCCGGCCCTTGTGATGTACCGGCGCATAACCCGCCTTGCGCAACACGCGAGCGATAGCCTTCACCGAGTCGGGTTGGCCGCAGCTAGTTGCGCGGACGGATGGGGTTGAGGTGCGGCGCAGGCGGTGCAAGCAGCGCAGGCAACGCCAGATAGAAGCCATGTGCGCACGCGGCGCATGCGTGATGATCGCGCTCGAACCATGGGCAGCAGCTTGTAGGATCGGATGCGGCCTGGGCAAGCGCATGCAGGCAGAGCCCGCACTGCAGCTCCAGCGAGCGCAGCCAGGTGATCGTGGGTGTGGCGTCGAGGGGGTCGACCGCGGTCGTGTGCGGTTCACGGTGTGCCGATGAACGGCCCGCAGCGGATCGAATCACGGCGCAGCGTGTGGCCGGCGGTCTCGCTGTCGTCGGCCCAGTAGTACGGCTTGAAGCCTCCTGCGCATTGCGACTCGGGCGCGATCGCGATGCCCTCGTTCGCGATGTTCGGCAGCGTCGTTGGGCGCGCGAAGCGGCGGCGCAGGACGAGGCGACCGAGGGTCGGCGAGCCGGCGGTGGCATCGATCGCGAAGACGGAGGTGGTGTTCGCGCACGGCACGCCGCATTGCGACCACAGGTAGCCAGTCTCGCGATCGAATGCCAGAGCCTTCACGCTCGTGTCGCCGGTCGCGATCGTCGCGATCCGCGTGAATCCGCTGCCGACGTGATCGAGCGCGTACGCATAAATGACGCCGTTCGCCTCGAGACCGACGAAGAACAGGCCGGTGCCGTGGCTCGGGTACTGCGAGGGGTCGTAGGTGTGGCCAGCGGCGGCGTCGAAGAACGAGCTCGCGACGAGGATGGTGTCGGGGATCCATGTGATCGCCTCGAGTCCGAGGTTCGCCCCGACGACGGGCAGATCGGTGGCCAGGTTCCACTCGTGCGTCGCGACGAGCTCGCTGCCGGGCTGCATCGCGTCGAACCGCAGGATGCTCGGCCGGCTGATCGAGCCGGCGTCGTTGTCGCGCTCGGTGGCGACGTACACCGCCGACGAGCTCTCGGCTTTCGTCACGTCCTCGGCATCCGGACTGCCGGTGCGGTCGGGATAGCGCAGCGTCCAGGTGGTGGCGGGTGTCCAGATCGTTCCGTCAAAGGTGAAGCGGAACAGCGTCGAGGGTCCGTTGCGCACGGCCCACAGCACGTCGGGCTCGAAGAACAGGCCGCTGCCGTTGCCGCCGAACACGCCGGTGCCGTCGACGGTGACGACCGCGTCCTGGCCGGGCCACGGGTCCACGGGTGGCGGATCGCCGGCGCAGTCGTTCGCGGCACCCTTGGTGTCTTTCGCGGTCGTCGTGAATGCGCCGGTGCCGCTGGGGCAGCGCCCGTACGTGGTCGCGGCGTGTGCGGTCCAGGCGAACGCGTCGACCGCGGCGCCGGTCGCGTCGAACAGCCGCGCCGAGTCGGCGGCGCCGAGCCCGAAGCCGAACGCAGCCTCCTCGAGGACGAGGTACGCGCCGGCGGCGATCGTCGTCCCCGCGGGGATCGCGAACGCGTGCGAGTCGTCGCTGTCCTTGAACGTCCAGCCGCCAACGTCGACCGCGACCGGGCCGGCGTTGACCAGCTCGACCCAGTCTCCGGGCGCGCCGCCGCTCGACTCGATCTCGTTGAGCTTCACGGCGACCGAGCAGTCGTTGGCGGCACCCTTCGTCGATGAGGTCGTCGTGTGGAACGCACCGGTGCCGTCGGGGCAGCGGCCGTACGTGGTCGCGGCGTGCGCGGTCCAGCTGAACGCGTCGGCGGCGGCGCCGGTGGCGTCGAACAGCCGCACCGAGTCAGCCGCGCCGAGGCCGAACCCGATACTGGACTCCTCGATGACGAGGAAACCGCCGGCCGGGATCATCGTCCCGGGCGGGAGCACGAAGGCGGTGTGCGCGTCGTCGTTATCGAGGACGCGCCAGCCGGAGATGTCGGCCGTGTGGATGCCGGAGTTCGCGAGCTCGATCCAGTCTCCCGGGACTCCGCCGCTCGATTCCACCTCGTTGATCGTCACGTGCGCGATCGGGACGCACGCGCCGCTGTCGTCGCATGCGAGCTCGGTGCCGCACGGCGTCCCGTGGGGCAGCGGAGCCGTGCCGCACGCGCCGGTGCCGCCGTCGCAGGTGCCGTCCTGGACGTTGCACGCGTCGACGGGACTGCCGGCCGTGCACGTCGATGCGCCGGGTAGGCACGCGTCGCCGTCGCACGTGCCCTCGCCGGTACAGCGATCACCGTCATCGCAGGTCGCGCCGCTCGGCGCGCCAGTGCACGTGCCGGCGCAGATCCGCGGCTGGCAGTCGCAGTCGAGCCCGGCCCCGGTGCCGACGTCGTCGGCGCTCGCGCCGGGTGCCTGATCGGCGGGTCGGCCGGGATGGTGCGGCTCGCCGGGTCGATGCGACGAGTGGATCGACACCTCGAGCTTGACGTACGCGTTGCACGACGAGCCGGTCGCGTGGCAAACGAAGCGCTTGTTCGGCTTCGCCGGGGACGGACACGTGAACTGCTGCCCGGGATCGCCGCAGTCGTAGACGGCCTGCTCGGCCACACCGACCGGCGGAGCCGGATCACCACCGCAGGCTGCGAGCACGACGAGAACGACGCACATGATTCGCATCAACACTCCAAACGCAATGAGGCCAGTTTCTTCCCCATCTGCGTCATTTGTACGACGCTCAGGCCACACGATTTGGTTCGACCTGTGGATCGCCGGACTATTCAGCGACTTCGCGGCCCAGCGCATCGCAGGTCACCGCCAGTATCCGCCGGCTGCTGGCGACGACTAGCGAATGCGATCGACTGGCTCACCGCGGCGCATGCTCGGGGCGACCATGTCGTACTCCACTGGGAGCTGGGATGACGAGGTCCGCAGCGCTCGGCGGTCTTGGTCGCCGACCGCGAGCCGCGCTGCTCACTCGCTGCGTGACCGCTGGGGCGCGCGCCACCTCGAGCTCGCCGGCTCTACTGCCGCACGCAGCGATGAATGCGAGCTAGCGAAGCCGACAGGTGTAACGGACGGCAACCCGCGGTTAGATCGCGAGGCCCGGATCGCCTTCGAGCAACTGCTGCGTGAGCTGCGGCTTTTCGCCTGGGCGCCATAGCTTGGCGCTGTGCGCCACGCGATAGCGCAGCGGTCCGCCATCGGGGCGGTCGCTTCGCGCGATCGGTCGCGGGATGCAGACGAACTCGGTCCGCATTTCATCGGCGCTGACCCGAACCTTCGCATAGCCATGACCGCCCATATCGACGAATTCCAGGTGCGGCGCGAGCGCGGGGTTCGAGAGCGCACGCGCACGATCGAGATCGAAGGTCTTCGCATATTCGAGACACGACCGAACGCCGTGCTTCAGCAGCATGTTGAACGTCCAATCGGGCTTGGCGCCGTTCGGCCGATCGGCGAGGTACAGGGGTCGTAACGGCAAATCCTTGGGGAGGTTGTGCTCATTGGCCTCCATCGGGCCTGGGCTCGAGAGCGAGGCGCCCACGAAGCTCAAACCCACCGGCTCAAACTTGCTGGGTGGAAGTTGAGCGGATGCGTAGCCGGCCCAGAAGCTGTGGCGGTCGCCCGAGACGATCGCAAACCCGGCGATCTGTGCATCCCGGACCCAATCGTAGATTTCGCTGCGCTCGGCCCACGCGGCGCCATGATCGCCGCCGCCCAGATTCGCGAACGTACCGGCTGGCCACGGCTGCTTCGTCAAGCCCGCGGGCAGATTCTCCGGGTCAGCGCGCGACTCGAGCGTGCCTTGCGAGTTCCCCCAGATCTTCCACGTTGCCGTCGCGCGCTTCAGCTGGTCCTTGAGCCAGGCCTTCTGCTCGGCTCCGAGAAGGGTTTGCGGCGGCGCGTTCTTCTGCGGGTTCGCGACGCGCCCGTCCTTGAATTGGAGCTCCGTGGGCGGATTGCCCCCATTGTAGGCGCGCCCGCCGTCGAGCACCTGCATGACGTTCTCGGGGAACATGCCGTTGAAATCCCCCCAATCGCCAAGCTTGCCGAGCGAGTCGTCGCCGTACGGGTCGGGGCTGCGATAGCTGTGCTGGTCGGTGATGATCAGGTCGAGGTGCTTGCCGAAGCGCAGCGTCCGATACGCCTTGAGGCTGTTGATCGCGACGAGGTTGTTCGGCTCGATGCCGAGGCCGTTGTCGTCGAACTTCTCGACCGAGACGTTCTTGACGGCAGGCGGTCCGAACTGCTCGAGCGATCCGCTCGGTGGAGCGACGCGCGCGGGGAGATATTCGAACCACGCCTGATTGGCGGCGATCTTGATGCTCTGGCCCGGCTGCTCGAACGGACCGGCCTTCACGATGCTCTGCCAGCCCTGCCAGGAAAACTCGTGATTGTCCCACATGGCGACGAACGGCCAGCGCGCGCGCGCGTCCTGCAGGTCAGGGTTGTGGAGATAGCCCTTGTAGACGGCGCGATATCCGTCGAGCGTCAGCGGAATGTGGAAATTGCCGACCTTGTGTCCGTCGGGGAGGCGTGCGACCTCGTAGATCGTGCGGTCGTAGCGAGTCTTCGCCTCTTCCGGGTACTGGACCACTTCGTAGATGAAGTCGCCGAGGTGCAGGACGAAAGCGAGCTGATCGTTTTGCGTCGCGCGTTCGTCCTCGAAGATCATCCGACGATAGGCGTTGAGGCTGCCCTCATTGATGGTCTGGCAGCTGACGAAGGCGAAGTTGACCGGGCGCGGATCGTCGGCCGCCGGCGCGGTCATCGTTCGCCCGAGACGGCTGCCGTACCCGTCCGCATCGCTGAACCGGTACCAGTACACCTGCGCGGGCTTGAGACCGGCGACGAGGACGCGTGTCGTCCAGTCCGAAGCGGCGGACACGGCCGCAGGTGCATGCGCGATCACACGACGGAAGGCCTCGTCTTCCGCGACCTCTACGGTCAGCTCGTGCCTGTCGCCTCCATCAAACGGGCGGCGGGTCCACAGAATCACGCTCTGCGGGTCCGGGTCGCCCGAGGCGACGCCTTCGGGATAAAGGTCGCGCCGCTCGCGCCAATTCGTGCGCGATCTGCAGCCCGTTCCGCCCCACGCGAGCGATGCGCCGATCGTCGTGGCAACCCGGATGAAATCGCGGCGGCTGAGCGTCATATTCTCACCTTCTGCAAGCCTCCCGCGTGCCACGCGAGATACTCGCCAATGAACGTCGAGGTGAAATAGTAGCCGGGGTCGTATCCCGGTTGCCAGGATACCGACGCATCTTCCGTCAGTCGCACCGTCGTCGCAGTCGCGTTGCATCACGTCGCAGTGATCGTGCTGGCTACGCGAGCGCGACTTCGCCTACACCAGCCGAAGCTCAACGTAACAGATTCATCATCTGGCATCCTCGGGTAACAGGCAGTCTCGGATCATGGCGCGTGCGCGGTGCAGCCGGCTCTTGGTCGCGTCTCGCGTGATGCCGAGCTGGTGGGCCATCTCGTTGATGGTCATCTCCTGCCAGTCCCGCAACAGGATGATCTCGCGATACTGCACGGGTAACGATTCGAGCGCGCGGACCAGATCGAGCCGCAGATCATCGACCGGCATCCTTGCGATGCGCCCCGAATCCTCGACGCTCCTGAGCTGGTCGATCCCTCTCATCATCATCAGCACCGGCAGCATGCACAGCCGGGCGACCACGGTGACCAGCCACGCGCCCAGCGCAGCCGCGCTGCGCACCGCGCCGACCGGCCGGTACAAGACGATGAGCGCCTCCTGCACGACGGCGCTCACCTGACCCATGAAGGTCGGTGCCGCATGTCTCCCGTACGTGCAAGATCTGCATCGTCAGGTTCGCGTCGTCGACCTCACACCTGGATCGTCGGCGTTGTTGCGCCACCTTCGTAGCCACCCGGAGCAGCATGTCTCATGGTCACCGTCACGCCCGGACAGGTGACAACGCTCCTCGTCCCTGCTTCAGGGCCTCTTCGGTGCGATCAGCAGATCGTGATCTTCGAGCAGCTCGCGAGGCGTTGCGCGCAGCGCGGTAGCAGCCCCTTCAATGACCCCGAGCGAGTAACAGACCTCGGGCGTGCGTGTGGTCTCGGGGATTGTCCGGATGCCGATCACTTCGTCCATTGTCAGCTCGGTCGCAGCGCGCAGCTGCGCCACGGCCTTGATGAGCATGAGTCGCAGCGCGTCGTCAGACATACGCCAACCTATCACGTCAAGTCGCGCTGGCGACCAGGCGCCCAAGGTGCCTGGAAGAACGGGCGTGTTGGCTTCGGCTGCTCCGGGATGCGCCCGCGTCAGGGCCAGCGCCGGCCTGCCCGAGCTTCGAGAACGGCCCCGAGCTGAAGCGGTGCTGAATCGTGCAACGGGCGGATCCGGTTCGCCGCGGTAGGGGTTACATAGCGTGTTGTCGATGCGGACGTTCTCGACGCTTTCTCTCGCGCCTGCGTGGCTCGACAACCTCACGAAGCTCGGCTACGTCGAGATGACGCCGATCCAGGCGCTCGCATTGCCCGCGATGCTGGAGGGCCGCGACGTGCTCGGGCAGGCCGCGACCGGCACGGGCAAGACGGCGGCATTCGGGCTCGCGTTGTTGGCGCGGGTCACGCCGCGCAGCGCTCGGCCTGGCGCGCTCGTACTGTGTCCGACGCGCGAGCTCGCGGCGCAGGTGGCGGAGGAGGTGCGGCGGCTCGCGCGTCCTCTCCCACACACGCGGGTGCTCACGCTGAGCGGCGGGAGCTCGGTGCAGAGAGAGCGCGCGTCGCTCGAGCATGGCGTCGACGTAATTGTCGGCACGCCGGGGCGTGTTCATGACCATCTGCAGCGCGTGCGGCTCGATCTGCTGGGCATTCGCACGCTCGTACTCGACGAAGCGGATCGGATGCTCGACATGGGGTTCGTCGATACGGTCAGCGCGATCGCGCGTGCGCTGCCGGCAGAGCGTCAGACGCTGTTGTTCTCGGCCACCTTTCCCGATGCGGTGCGCGCGCTGAGCACGACGTATCAGCGCGATGCGCTGCACGTGGTCGTCCCCGCGGAGGACGCCGCTGCGCGGATCACCCAGGTGGTATACGACGTCGCGCGAACCGAGCGATTGCCCGCCCTGATCCGGATCCTCGGTCACCATCGCCCCGTGTCCGCGATCGTGTTTTGCAATCGCCGCGAGACGTGCGATGAGGTCGCCGACGGGCTCGCGACGTCGGGGTTCGCCGCGGTGGCGCTTCACGGCGGCATGGAACAGCACGATCGCAATACGGTGTTGTTGCTTCTCCGCAATGGAAGCCTGCGTGTCGTGGTGGCCACAGATGTGGCCGCGCGGGGTCTCGACATCGACGATCTCGGCGCGATCATCAATTACGATCTGCCGCGGGAGCTCGACGTGTTCGTGCATCGGGTGGGCCGCACGGCGCGCGCGGGTCGCAGCGGTCTCGCGATCAGCCTCGCGCATGCATCGGATGGGCGGATCCTGAACGATCTGCGGCAGGGTCCGCTCGCAGGCGTCGCGATGTCGCGCATCCCGTCGGCCGAGGCGCAGGCGCCGCCACCGCCCGCGATGCTCACGATCGCGATCCAGGGCGGACGCCACGATCGGTTGAGGCCGGGCGATATCGTCGGTGCGTTGACGACGGGGGTCGGGATCGCGGGAACCGACATCGGGCAGATCACCGTCAACGACCGGATCAGTTTTGTCGCGGTCGTCGCATCGGCGGGACGCCGCGCCTTGGACGGGCTCGCCGCCGGGCGGATCAAGAACAAGCGGTTTCGGGCGTACCTGGTGAAGCCGCCGCGGTAGCGGCCGGGTCAGTGCCAGCGCCAGCAGGATCGCGACCACGTCGATCACGTCTCCGAGATCTTGCAGCGGATCGAGGCTAGAACGGCGCGGGGCGGAGCAGCTCGATGCGCCGCTGCGTATGCGGGTGGAGGAATGCGAGGGCTTCGGCATGCAGCGCGAGCCGAGCCGCGGCGCGACCGTATAGCCGATCGCCGACGATCGGCGCGGCGATCCCGAGGGGGTGGGCCGCGTGGAGGCGTAGCTGGTGGGTCCGGCCGGTGCGTGGCATGAGGTCGACGCGGGTGCGCTGCGAGGTGCGCTCGACGACGCGCCACTCGGTGATCGCCGGCTTGCCGTGTGTCGGATCGTAGATCTGACGCGGGCGATCGTCGAGATCGACGCGGAGGGCGAGCTCGACGACGCCGTGATCGCGTGCGACGACGCCATCGAGCCATGCGGCGTAGCGCTTGTCGACCTCCCGGCGGGCAAACGCGCGCTGCAGCGCCGCGTGGGTCGCTGGATCCTTGGCCGCGACCAGGAGGCCCGAGGCGTCGAGATCGAGGCGATGCACGAGCGTCGCGCCGGCGAACCGCTCGCGCAGCCGGGTGACGACAGAGTCGCCGAGCAAGCCGCTGCGGCCGGGCACCGAGAGCAGGCCGCACGGTTTGTCGACGACAACCAGCCAGCGATCTTCGAATACCACGCACGGCTCGTGGGCGGCGATCGGATCGGCGCCGAACAGCGGCGCGGCCTCGCACGGCAGGCCCTCGAGCATGAACGACAGGATCGGGCCGCACTTGCCGCGACACGATGGATAGAACTGACCCGCGCGCCGGCCTCCGGTGACCGGTGTTGCGCCCCACCAGAGCTCGGCGAGCGCGAGGGGGACCAGCCCGCTACGGTAGGCGTGGCCGAGCAGCTTGGGCCCGGCGCAATCACCGGCGCCCGCGGGCGGCTCGCCCGGCGCGAACAGCGCGCGCAGAAGTCGGTACTCGCCGCGTGCGTTGCTGATCAGGTAACTGTCGTGCACCTGCTTCATCAGGCCGCGCGACTCGGTGACGCGCCGGTCTTCGAGGTCAGCACGCAAGCGGTCGATCGCAGCGAGCTGAGCCTTGGGGCTCGCAAGCTCCTGCTCGTGGACCGCGTCAAGCCTGCGTCGTTCGGCGACGTCGCCGCGGCTCGCCTGATCCAGCGCGTGGAGCGCTGTCGCGTCGGAGGTAGTGGCGCGGGCGCGGCGCCGGGCTTCACGGTTCTCGCGATGGCGCGCGCGCATCACGGCGAGATCGCGGGCGTGGCGTTCAGCGACGGCGGCGTGCACCGCACGGACGGCCGCGTGGTCGGGCGAGGCCGCAAGAGCGCGTAGCTGCAGCTCGAGCTCGCGCAACGCGAGCTGCCCGGCCGGCCAGATCGCGTCGCGCGCCGCGCGGTCGTAGAGCGGCGGCACGAACCCGGAGACCTGCCATGCGCCGTCGAGCATGCCGGAGAACGCGCAGAGGTAGCCGATCCGGCCATCCGGCGCGGCGACCACCAGCACGCCGAACATCTTGCCGCCGCCGGGGGTATCGAGGCAGGGCCAGCCCCGCAGTCGTGCAACCAGCTCGTCGGCGGCCCGGCGCGCGAGCGGGTGCGGCTCCCCGTCGCTGAAGGGGTTCGCAAACCGCGCCGGCAGCGCATCCGGCTGCGGGTCGAAGTACGTCACGTCAAGCGGCGCCGCCATGCGAAGCGCACGCAGCGTACTTCGTGCGCTCGACGATCGCACGCATTTGCGACTGCGAACGAATCCGCGCGCGGACTCGCGAGGCCTGGTTCACGCTCAGCGACTTCTCAGAGATATCCGAGCCACCAGTCGCGCCGGCGCTGCTTGATGCCGGCGAACCAGCGACACGCGGGGTAGACTGCGATCACGACCGCGATCCAGGTTGCGTACGTCCACGACAGCGAGAAACCCCAGCCAGGCGGGAACGTCGCGGGGAACTGCGCGAGCGACGGTGATTCGAACATGTTGCCGACGACGCCGAAGTCGAGCGCGCTGATCACGAGGGCGACGACGTGGAGGGTGAAGAAGTGGAGGACGAAGTAGAACAGTGGGACCTTGCCGATGGTGACCACGGGCGAGAGCCAACGCGGCGCCGCCTCGGCGAGCGCGAGGCCGACGAGCACAGGGCCGAGCGTCATGAGCACGAAGAGCAGCGACGGCGCTTGCTTCGTCGTGTTGAGGAAGGAGAGCAAGGTGAAGATCGGCGTGGCCTGCGGCGTCCACGGCGACGGGTCGCCATACACGTTGAGCCAGCGGAGAATGACAAAGCCGGCGGTCATCGCGACGCCGGTGGCGACGAGGAACGTGCGGCGGCGCGCGTCGGGCCACGCGTAGACCGCACCGAGCAGGTAGCCGGCGGCCATCACGGCGAGCCACGGGATGAGCGGGTAGGCGTCGAACACCGCGTGATCGGGATTGCTGATCAAGAAGCCTGGGGCGTGGAAGAAGATCCAGAGAGGCGCGAGCGCGCCAAGCTGCTCCGGCTTGATGCCGTCGAGCAGATTATGGCCGGCGAGCGCGCCAGCGGTGACGATCGCGAGCGCGATGGGCGGCAGATAGAGCAGCGCGGCAAGCGCGATCATGCACCAGCCGAGCATCCACAATGTGGTGACGATCGTGAAGTGGAAGTCGATGTTCCACTGCATCACGAGGCAGCGCATGACCACTGCATCGAGGACGATCAACCACAGGCCGCGCGTCCACAGAAAGCGCGCTAGCTCGCCGCGAGACTTGCGCGCAAGCGACAGCCGGACGGCGACGCCGGCGAGCAGGCAGAACGTCGGCGCACAGAAGTGCGTGATCCAGCGCGTGAAGAACAGCGCCGGTGTCGTCGTCGCGAGCTTGGTAGGCGCCGCGAGCGCGGCCCCGCCGACCCAGTCGCGTGTGTGATCGAGCGCCATGATGATCATGATGACGCCGCGCACGAGGTCGACGGCGACGATGCGCGGGCGCGGCGGTACGAGCGGCATGAGGAGATTCTAGAACGGGATCGCGTCGACATCGATCGAGAACGTCGACAGCGGGCGGTTCGCGACGCGCTGGAACGGGCATGCAGTCATCAGTGCACGCGGTTGATGCCTTTGCGCAGCGCAGCGCGCGTGGCCGCCGTCGCCTCCGGGCTCGGACAGACGATCGCCTTCAGATCGAGGTTTCGCCGCCCGAGGTCGTTGAAGCTGCGCGGCTGCCCAGTGACCACGTCAAAGACAGTGGTACCGGTGAGGAAGCTCGACAGCTCAGCGGAACCGCCGACGACCCGCGGCCCGATCTGCAGGAAGATGGTATTGGTCTCGTCGAACGAATGGCACCCATTGCAGGTGTTGAGTGCGAAGTGATGTCGCACCTCGCTGGGGGCGCCAGGCATGAACCACGTGCTCAGATCGTTGAATACCGCACCGGCCTGGAACGGCTGTCCGGCGAACATCGCCGGGACCACGTGCTGATCGGCGATGATCGCCGCCGCGTTCGCCTGAAAGTACGACGCGAGGGTCGGTGTGAAGTTGAAGCTGCGGTCGGGTGTCAACGCGAGCAATGCAGGCGCGAGCTGCCCCGTGGACGGCGACAGCTCGAACGTGCGCATCTGCCAGACGGGGTTATGCGCCGTCGCGAAGCTGACCTCGTTGGTGCGCACGGCGTTGAGCGCGCTGCCGTTGACGTGATCCGGCCGCGCGCCGCGGCGGACGAACCGCTCCGTGATCTGCTGTAGCGCTGCGTTGTAGCTCTCCCCGAACCGCTGCGGGCCGAGCGCGTGAAACGACGCCGCCCAGTCGAGCACGTCGGCCTCGGTCGCCGCCGGCAGCTTGTACTCGAAGATCATCGTGGCTTGCAGCAAGAAGTCCGGGAAGTCCGGATCAATGAATCCAAAGACGAACCTGCCTTCGCCCGCATCACCGTGAGATAGATCGCGCAGATCGAAGCGGTTGACGATCGCCAGAAGCCGCAGCGGTGCCTGCGCGAGATCGAGCGCGCCGTCGGGCGTGCGCGGCCAGCGGTCGAGTACGAGGCTGTGCATACCTGGGCGCGCCTCCACTGTGAATCCGTTGATGACCTGCGCTCGCGTGAATCCAGCGAGGATGGTCTCGACCATGCTCGGTGCTGCGTCCGGCGACGGCGCCATGGCCTCGATGAGATGCTTGAACGTCCACACCCCATTGCGCGAATCGGAAGACGCCGGATCGAACGAGGTCCGCACGCCATCGTCGACCACGCTGGGATCGATGATCATGAGCTCGCGCTGGCTGCTCACATGGCATCCAGGCTGCTCGTCGACGTCGACGTGGATCGTCTCCCCGAGTACGAAGAGATCGTCCACCGGCTCGAAGACGAGGTACCCGACGATGTATGACCGAGGCTCGATGAACTCCCCAGGTGTGGCCGTGATCGTGAAATGCGTAGTTCCGCCGCTCGGCACCGGATCGCTCTGGGCAGGCTCGAACGGCGCCGGGTCGATCGTGAGGCCGCGATCGGGAAACCCGGTGTTCAGCTGGAATTGCACCGGCGTGCACACGACCGGGTTGTTGTTCGTGACTGCCACATCGATCGTCGCCGGCTGACCAGGCAACGTCGACAGCCGGACCGTCGAGCTCTCGACCGTCGGCGCCTGCGGGACGCAGTTGAGCTGCCTCACTTCGTCGGCAGTGAGGGCATGCGTCGCCAGCAGCGGGTCATCGATGACGCCAGCGAACCGGCGCTCCGACCCGTCGTTGCCCATGAGCAGGGGGCCGGGGCCGGCAACAATACTACCCGTCACCGCGGCGCTGGCCACCTCGCGCGCATTGACGTAAAGGCGCAGGACGGAGCCATCGTACGTTCCGGCGACATGGTTGAACACATCGGGCTTCACATCGCTCGGCGCGGTCACGCTGATCGCACGGGCCTTGGCGAGACCGACCACGAACTGGTATCTGCCACCATTGATCACGAGCGCGAACGAGCTGGTACCGTCGTCGCGCTTGCGGAACAGCGTCTGGGTGGTGCCCGTGTTCGTCGACTTGAACCAGCCTGCGACGGTGACACCGCGCTCGAACGTGAACACCGGCTGATCGGGCACGTACACGATGTCTCCGCGGTTGGCGATGGCCACGCCACTCGTGGTTACTCCGGGAACGCACGCCGCGCCGACCGAATGATACGCGGTGCCAGCAAAGAAACGATCGAACATCTCAGCCC
>DATIPJ010000065.1:0-15075 GCA_035472155.1 Kofleriaceae bacterium | reverse complement strand
TGCGATCTCCACGTTCTTCTACCGGCGTGGGCGGCTGTATGTGGCGCTGTTGCTCGCGCCGCCGCTGGCCGCCGGATCGCCGCCGCCGACCGCCAGATTGCCGCCGCCGACCGCCGGATCGCTTACGACCGGCGCTGGAATATCGACGACAGCGGGTGGAGCGTCGACAACCGCAGTCGGCTCACTTACGACTGCTGCCGAATCGCCGACGACCGCTGCCGGATCGCCGACGACCGCTGCCGGATCGCCGACGATCGCTGCCGGATCGCCGACGACCGCTGCCGGATCGCCGACGACCGCTGCCGAGTCGCCGACGACCTCGAGCCCGTCGACGACCTCGAGGTTGCCGATGACGACGACCGCGCCGAGCACGTCGCGACCGCCGACTGACGAGGTGCCGTGAACAGCGGCTTCGCCTCGCCGCGCGGGAATGGCTCTCGGGTCGAGCCGCGCATCGGGAATGCGATCTCCACGTTCTTCTACCGGCGTGGGCGGCTGTATGTGGCGCTGTTGCTCGCGCCGCCGCTGCTGTGGTTCGGGGTCGTGTTCGTCGGCGCGCTGTTCGCCCTGGTCTGGCAGAGCACCTACACGTTCAACGACTTCGCGATGCAGGTCACGCCCGACTTCACGCTCGCGAACTACCGCGCGCTGTTCGCCGGAGCCAACCTCGACATTGTGCTGCGCACGGTGGCGATGGCCGTCGCGGTCACCATCGGCTGCGCGCTCCTCGGCTTTCCGCTGGCGTACTACATGGCGCGCTACGCGCGTGGGCCAACGCGCGGGCTGCTCTACGTGGGCGTGATGCTACCGATGTGGGCCAGCTACATCGTCAAGGCGTATGCGTGGACGATGATCCTGTCCAAGGGCGGCATCATCTACTGGACAGCCGATCGGCTCGGGCTGCGCGGCCTGCTCGACGGCCTCTTGACCCTGCCGTACATCGGCGGCAGCTCGCTCTCGACGTCGAACGTGGGCCGGTTCCTGGTGTTCACCTACGCGTGGCTGCCGTTCATGATCCTGCCGATGCACGCCGCGATCGAGCGCGTGCCATCCAAGCTGATCGAGGCCTCGGCAGACCTCGGCGCGCGGCCCTGGCAGACGTTTCGGACCGTGCTGCTGCCGCTGGCGTTCCCCGGCGTGGTCGCCGGCTCGATCTTCACGTTCTCGCTGACCCTCGGCGACTACATCATCCCGCAGCTGGTCGGCCCACCGGGGCTCTACATCGGCACGATGGTCAACCTCCAGCAAGGCTCGGTCGGCAACCTGCCGATGGCGGCGGCGTTCACCGCGGTCCCGATCGTCATCCTCTCGGGCTACCTCTGGGGCGCGCGTCGCCTGGGAGCGTTCGATGCCCTCTAGCGCGCGCATCGACCGCAGCGCCGACGGCGGCCTCGATCGCGGCGTCGACCGCCGCACGGGGGCGCGCGCACCTTGGCCGCTCCGCATCGCGGCCTGGGCGGCGCTGCTGTTCCTCCACGTGCCGATCGTGTTGCTCGTGGTGTACGCGTTCAACACCGAGGAATCGGCGTTCAGCTTTCCGCCCAGGGGCTTCACGCTGCGCTGGTTCGCGCTCGCGCTCGAGCGCTCGGACGTGCTCGCGGCGATCGCGCTCTCGCTCAAGGTCGCCGCGCTCGCCACCGTGGGCGCGATCGCCCTGGGCACGCTGGCGGCGCTCGCGATGGCGCGCCGCGCGTTTCCCGGCAAGGACCTGATCACCCTCGCGTTCATCCTGCCGATCGCGCTCCCGGGCATCATCACCGGCATCGCGCTGCACTCGGCGTTTCGCCTGGGCGACATCACCCCGGGGTTCTGGACGATCGCCATCGGTCACACCACGTTCTGCGTGGTCGTCGTGTACAACAACGTCGTCGCGCGGCTGCGCCGGCTGCCGCCGAGCCTCGTCGAGGCCGCCATGGACCTGGGCGCCAGCGGCCTCGCGGCGTTTCGCACCGTCGTGCTCCCACAGCTCGCCACGGCGCTGCTCGCCGGCGGCATCCTCGCCTTCGGACTGTCGTTCGACGAGCTCATCGTCACGACGTTCACCGCCGGCCACGAGCAGACCCTCCCGATCTGGCTGCTCAACCAGCTCGGCCGCCCGCGCGCCGTTCCGGTCACCAACGTGGTTGCGCTGATGGTCATGCTTGTCACCGCGCTGCCGATCGTCGGCGCCTGGTGGCTCACCCGCGGCACCGAGGACGCCAGCGGCAGCAGCCGCTGACTTCCCACGCTCCGATCGGTCACGAGGCGCGGTGCGATGCAGCCATCGAGTACTTGGCGCGAGCTCGTCCGGGTTTCGTCCGGATTTCGGACAAGTCGGGCGGAGGCCGGCCATTCCGGACATCGCCCGACGCAATATCGGTGAGATACGCCGGCGCGCGCCTTGCTCTTGCTCGCGGCGCTCATGACGCCTCGCCCGCACGATGCGCTGTTCAGGTCAGCGTTCGAGGCACCCTCGGCCGCTGCAGCGCTCCTGCAGGACCTGGTGCCCGCAGAGATCCGCGACTCGATCGCCTGGGAATCGCTGCGAGGCGCGAGCGGGTCGTATGTCGATTCCACGCTGATCGACAGCTACAGCGACCTGGTGTTCTCGGCGACGCTCCGCATCGGTGACGATCTCCCGGTGTGTCTCTTGCTCGAGCATCAGAGCACCGAGGATCCCGCGATGCCGCTGCGGGTCGCCGCCTACCAGATCCGGATCTGGGAGCGCTGGCTCAAGGAGCACGAGCGCGCGCGGTTGCCGCCGATCCTCTCGGTGGTGGTCAGCCATGCGCCCGGCGGCTGGACGAAGGCGAGGTCGTTCCAGGCCATGTTCGAGCCCCTGGTCATGGGCCATCCCGCGCTCGCGCTCCAGGTGCCGCATTACTCCCTGCTCGTCGAGGATCTCGCGCATCTCTCCGACGATGCTCTACGGGCGCGCTCGCTACCGGCGTTCCAGAAGCTCACCCTGTGGGCGCTCCGTGACGCGCGCGATCCGGCACGCTTGCTTGCGAGCTTCGATGCCTGGGCTTCGACGATGCTCGGGCTTCTGCAAGAACCCTTCGGAAGGCATGCATTTGCCATCCTCGTTCGCTACTTGTCCGAAGTCATCGACCCGATACACTGGGCCGCACTCCATGCCAGGATCCAACGCATGAGCATCCCCCCGAACGTTGCGGTTTTTGCCAGGTTGCTCGACGACAAGATGTACAGGCAAGGTCGCCAGGAAGGACTCCAAGAAGGTCGCCAAGAAGGGCGGCAGGAGGGTCGCCAAGAAGGGCGGCAGCAGGGTCGCCAAGAAGGGCGGCAGGAGGGTCGCCAAGAAGGGCGCGTGGCCGCTCTGCGCGCGCTCATCCACTTCAAGTTCAAGCTTGCGTCGCTGCGGCCCGAGCATGAAGCGCAGCTGCAAAGGGCGACGCCCGAAGCGATCGACGGCTACCTGGAGCGCGTGCTGGCCGCCGAGTCGCTGGCGGCTGTGTTCGACGACTGACGACGAAGGGTCCGGGGCGACGGGCGGCGCAGAATGGTGGTGCGCGCGGCGAGGTGCGGCGCATTGGCGTGCCTATACTCGGCGCCATGACGACGTCGCTAAAGATCGGGGAGCTGGCCAGCCGGGTCGGTCAGGAAGTCGGCGTGTCGGCGTGGGTGGAGATCGCGCAGGAGCGGATCGATCAGTTCGCCCGCGCGACGGAAGACTTTCAGTGGATCCATATCGACCAGGAGCGCGCGAAGCAGTCGCCGTTTGGAACGACGATCGCGCATGGCTTCTTGACGCTATCGCTGCTGCCCAAGCTGAGTGACTCGGCGTTCGAGCTGAGCGACCGGAAGATGGGCGTGAATTATGGGTTGAACCGGCTGCGGTTCACGTCGCCCGTGCCCGCCGGGTCGAGGGTGCGCGGCCGGTTCACGTTGGCGAAGGTCGAGGAGATCGAGGGCGGCGTGCAGACGACGTGGAACGTGGTGGTCGAGCGCGAGGGCGGCGAGAAGCCGGTGCTCGTGGCCGAGACGCTCAGCAGGCACTTTTACTAGCCATGGCGGAGCGCTGGAAGCGGCGGCCGCCGGGGTCGAGCTGGGGCGAGTTCGGCCCCGATGACCAGCGTGGCCGGATGAACCACGTGACGCGCGAGAAGGTGTTGCAGGGCGTGGCCGAGGTGAAGGAGGGGCGCACGTTCTGCCTGTCGCTGCCGCTGGATTATCCGGGCGGGAGCGTGCTGAACCCGCGGCGCGGGCCGCCGCGGCTGGCGCCGACGCTGCGCGGCGACAAGGCCAACTTCTGCTTTGCGCTGGCCGACGAGAATCCGCTGCTGACGGATGTGGTGTGCGACGATGCGGTGCTGCTGACGCTGCAGTACTCGACGCAGTGGGACTCGCTGGCGCACGTGGGTGGGCTGTTCGACGCCGACGGCGACGGCGTGGCCGAGCGCGTGTTCTATAACGGCTTTCGCGCCGGCGAGGATGTCCGGAGCGGGGCGGAGCGGCCCGACGCCGAGCCGTGGGCGCGGTTCGAGGGCTCGCGCGCCGAGGCGCTGGGGATCCAGAACCTGGCCGAGCACGGGGCGCAGGGTCGCGGGGTGATGATCGATCTGCACGCGCACTTCGGCCGCGCGCGCAAGGCGATCGGGTTTGCGGACCTGATGGGCGTCATGGAGGCGGATGGGGTGGTGGTGGAGAAGGGCGACTTCGTCTGTCTGTACACCGGGCTCGCCGACATGATCCTCGAGATGAAGGGCCGCCCCGACGGAGCGGCGCTGCATGGGGCGTGCACCGGCCTTGACGGCCGCGACGAGGCGCTGCTGGCGTGGATCTCGGCGTCGGGGTGCGCGGCGCTGATCGCCGACAACTATGCGGTGGAGCTGCTCGAGGCGGCGCCATCGCCGTTGCGATCGACGCCGCATGCGTACCTGCCGCTACACGAGCACTGCCTGTTCAAGAACGGCATCCACCTGGGCGAGCTGTGGTACCTGACCGAGCTCGCGACATGGCTGCGCGCGCACGGGCGCAGCCGGTTCCTCCTGACGGCGCCCCCACTCCGGCTGCCCGGTGCGGTAGGCTCGCCGGCGGCCGCGGTGGCCACCGTATGACCAAGGTCGCGATCATCACCGGAGCATCGTCGGGAATCGGCGCCGCCAGCGCCGTCGAGCTGGCCAGGCGTGGGTGGTCGGTGGTCATCAACTACGCGCGCAGCGAGGCTGCAGCGCAGGAGGTCGCGGCGAAGTGCAGCGACGCGATCACGGTCAAGGCCGATGTCGCCGAGGACGAGGAGTGCAAGCGGCTGGCGCAGGCGGCGCTCGATCGCTGGGGGCGGATCGACGCGCTGGTGAACAACGCGGGCACGACGAAGTTCGTCAACCACGCCAACCTCGACGGGCTCACCGCCGAGGACTTCTTGCGGATCTATCGGCTCAACGTGGTCGGCCCGTTCCAGATGACGCGGGCCTGCGTGGCGTCGCTCAAGGAGAGCCGCGGCGCGGTGGTGAACGTGTCGTCGGTCGCGGCGCAGCTCGGCACCGGCTCGTCGGTCGCGTATGCGGCGTCGAAGGCCGCGCTCAACGCGATGACGTACTCGATGGCGCGCTCGCTCGGCCCCGAGGTGCGGGTCAACGCGGTGTGCCCGGGCTACGTGGACACGCCGTGGCACCAGCAGGCGCTCGGCGTCGACCGCGCCAAGCAGGTGGCGTCGCACTACGCCCAGATGGTGCCGCTCCGCGATTTCGCGCGGCCCGAGGACGTGGCCGAGACGATCGTCTGGCTGATCGAGGGCGCACGCCAGATCACCGGCGAGGCGATCTTCGTCGACGGCGGCCTGCACATCACGCCGCCGCGCTGAGCCGAGCGAGCGGCTACAGCCAGAACGCGGCGAGCGAGAACTTGTTGCTCGAGGTGTCGATCACCTCGTAGGTGTTCTTGCCGCGCTCGGGCAGCTGCGAGCGCGCGCTGGTGATCCGGCCGGCCTCGGTGATGAGGAAGTAGCGGCGGCCGACCGGGGCGCGCGTGCGGTCGGCGATGTACTTGTTGAACTCGACGTTGTCGGTCTTGACGAACGCGGTCCGCATCTCCGGGATCGGGCCCCAGATCTCGTCGGCCGACCAGAAGTTCTCGCCGCGCCAGTACAGCTGCCACGCGAGCAGGCGGTCGGCGTCGACGATGCGCACGGCCGGCCGCCCCCGCGGGCCGCGCTCGCCGCGCGCGATCAGCGCATCGAGCCGCGCGCGCTCGCCTGCCGCGAGGGTGATCTCGACGGTGTGATCGGTGATGCGGGTCGCGCTGCCGACGAGCGTGAGGTCCTGCTCGACGGCCTTCTCGTCGTCGGGCTTGTTGACCTGGATCTTGATCGTCATCGGCTGGCCGATCTGGAGCGTCTGCGGGATGTGGGTCTCGAAGGTCCAGCGGTCGGAGGCGCCGCGCCAGTCGTCGGCGAGCTCGCCCAGGCCGTAGTAGACCAGCTTCTGGCCGTAGACCGTCCGCTGGTCGTAGTAGGTGCGGATCGCGTCGCCCATGCCCCAGTGCTTGCCCGCGAGCGGCATGTAGACCTGGAGCGACCACACGCAGATCGCGAGCCCGGCGACGCCGAGGGCGAACACGCCGAGCCGGCGCCACCGCGTGGCGACGACCGCGAGCGCGACGGCGGCGCCGATCGCCAGGCCGAGAAAGCCATCCGACGGATCGATCTGCCACGGGTCGGCGGTCGGCCACGGGCGGTCGTAGCGGAACACGAACATCTCGATCCAGCGCTCGGGCTCGAACATGAGGTCGCGGCCGATGAGCAGCGCGATCGCGATCCCGAGCAGGGCGAGCAGCGGGTGCATCCGCTCGCGGCCCGCGATCAGGTCGTCGAGCAGGAAGGCGACGAGGATGCCGAGCGCGGGCACCGCGGGGAGGATGTAGTGGTGGAACTTGGTCTGGACCAGCGAGAAGAATGCGACCGCGGCGATCGCCCAGAGCGCGACCAGGAAGCGCACGCGGCCCTCGCGCGTGGTGCAGCGGGCGCGCAGGAAGGCCGCGCCGATCGCCGCCGGCAGGAGGGCCGCCCACAGCCACATGCCGTGGCCGATCTGCGAGGTGTAGTACTCGAAGGTGCCGGTCGAGTTATCGACGCCGCTGGTCGCCCGGTTGACGATGTGCGTGAACAGATACTCGTCGATGAACCGCGGGCCGTCCTTGAAGTACATCGCGAGGTGCCACGGCAGGAACGTCGCGATCATGAGCAACAGGCCGCGCTTGAGCTCGAACGCGCCGTGGTAGAGCGCGCGCCACTGGTGGCGCAGGACGACGTGGAGCACCCCGACCATGCCGACGACCGCGATGCCGGGCGGCCCCTTGGCCAGGACGCTGATCCCCAGGAGCGAGTAGCAGCCCAGGAGGTAGAGCTGGCGCATCGTGGTGATCGGCGACATCGCCAGCATGCGGTCGCCGATCGCGGTGGCGTCGGCGAGGTTGGGCATCGGCCAGGGGCCGGGCAAGAACCGCCCGGCCACGGCCCAGATCACGGCGACTGCACCGCCGAACACCGACGACGTCGGGATGAACCGCGCCGGATCGATCTGGAACATGATGAGCAGCGAGGCGATCGTGGCGGCGATCGGCACCGCGAAGTACACGATGCCGATCACGAGGTAGCGGTCGGGCGAGTAGCGCTGCCAGGGCCGCAGCACGTCGTCGAACCAGTGGCGCCACCAGGTCTGGCCCTCGGCGCGCTGCGGGACCGGGACGTTGAGGATCGCCGAGGCGATGCCGCCGATGACGAGGAACGGCATGCGCGCGATCAGCCAGCCGTCGCGGTGCAGCGCACCCAGCATCACCAGCATCATCGCGGGCAGCCACAGCGCGGGTGCGAGCTGCAGGCGCACCGCGAGCTGGGGCGTGGTCGCGAAGTAGGTGGCGTAGTAGATCGCCTGCACCACGACGACCGCGCCGACGATGCCGAGCACGACGTGGCGCGCGTCGAGCGCGATCGTGCGGCGGCCGAGCCGCAGCGGGCCCGCCGACAGCGGCGCGAGCGGCCGCTCGCCGTCCTCGATCGCCATCGCGAACAGCGCGAGCGCGCCCATCACGCACGCCACCAGCGGCATGTCCGGGATGCCCTGGCGCGCGACCAGGCAGAAGAACGGGCATGACCCGACGACGAGCAGCGCGAGCCACGCGAGCCGGCGGTTGACCAGCCGCGCGAGCATCCACCACATGAGCGCGAGGCCGCACACCGCGGTCGCGATGAACGGCAGCCGGATCGCGATCATCGTGCGCGCGTCGTGGACCATCTCGCCCGAGTAGCCGCCGTCGGCCGCGATCCCGACGGTGCGCATGCCGCCGGCCATCAGCCAGAACGACAGCACGGGCTTGGAGCGGAAGCCCTCGCCGTCCTGCGGCCACTCGGTGTGCACCCAGTCGTGGTTCTGCAGCATCATGCGGCCGACCTCGCCGTAGTGGGTCTCCCACGGGTCGACCAGCGAGTAGCTCCAGATCCCGGGCACCAGCACGACGAGCGATACGAGCACGACGAGCGCCAGCTCGAAACCCAGAGGACGCTTGCGGGGGGCGGGCGGCTCGGCGCGCGCGAGCTCGGGCAGCATCGCGGCGAACGTAACACGCGTGGTAGCGTCGGCCCATGGTCGCGCGCGCTCTCAGCGAGGCGGTGCTCCGCGACGTGATCGCCGCGTGCGATCCGGCGGCGCGCGTCCGCGAGGCGCTCGTCGAGCCGGTGATCGCGGCGCGCCTGGCGGGGCGGCGTCGCTGCGCGATCGCGATCGGCAAGGCGGCCCTCGCGATGGCCCGCGGCGCGGGCGGGGTCGCCGCCGGGGTCGCCGTGGTGCCGCGCGGGGCGGGGGGCGCGCTGCCGCCGGGCTGGCAGCTCCTGGAGGGCACCCACCCCGAGCCCGACGAGCACAGCGTCGCGGCCGGCGCGGCCGTGCGGGCGCTCGCGCAGAGCCTCGGCGAGGCCGACGTGCTCCTGGCGCTGCTCTCGGGCGGGGCCTCGGCGCTCGCCGAGCAGCCGATCCTCCCGCTCCCGGACTTCGTCGCGACGATCCGCGCGGTCATGGCGGCCGGGGCGCCGATCGACGAGATCAACGCCGTCCGGAGCGCGCTGTCAGCCATCAAGGCCGGCCGGCTGGCTCTGGCCTCCGCTGCACCCGTGATCACCCTCGCGGTCAGCGACGTCATCGGCGATCCGCTGGCCGTGATCGGCTCGGGGCCCACCGTCGGCCCCTGGCTCGCGGCCCCCGGCATTGCCGTCGACGATGGCACCGCGACGCGCCGGCTGCGCGCCTGCGAGATCCTCACACGCCTGGGCCTGGCGATTCCTCCCGTGCTCACCGGCGAATCGCCCTCGCGCATGGTCACGCGCACCGACCACGCCGCGATCATCGCGCCCATGGCGAGCGCCGGCCGTGCCGCGCTCGACGCGCTCCGCGCCCGCGGGATCGCCGCGACGCTCCTCGAGGCGCCGATCTCCGGCGAGGTCGAGGATGTGGCGCGCCTCCTGCGCACGCGGGCGGGGGAGGGCGTGATCGTTGCGTGGGGGGAGCCGACGTTGCGTTTGCCGAGCCCGCATGGAGTGGGGGGGCGGGCGCAGCAGCTGGCGCTGGTGCTGGCGCGCGGGCTGCGCGGGACGGCGCGGAGCGCGCTGGTGGTGGGTACCGATGGCATCGACGGCCCGCCGCCGCCCGGGCGGCCGTCGCCCGCGGGCGCGTGGGTCGATGGCGCGACGTGGGACGCGATCGCCGCGGCGGGGCTCGATCCGGCCGCGGCCCTGGCGGCGTGCGACGCAGGGACGGCACTGGCCGCGGTCGGGGCGCTGGTGGTGACCGGCCCGAGCGGAATCAACCATGCCGATCTCGTGATCCTCGGGGACGATGGGGCGCAGCGCGTGGAATGACAGCGCGTAGAATGACAGCGACGGGGGATGCTATACGGGGACGTGGCTTGGACCACGCTCGGCGTGCTCGACTGGACGACCCACCGCTTCGCGGGAGGCGGGATCGCGGCTGCCCGCCTCGAGGCGCAGGTGCTGCTGGCGCACGTCCTCGGCTGCTCACGGATGCAGCTCTATACCGGCTTCGATAAGCCGCTCGGCGAGGACGAGCTGGCGCGCTATCGAGCGCTGATCAAGCGCCGGCTCGCGGGCGAGTCGGTCAGCTACCTGGTCGGCGAGACCGAGTTCTGGGGGCTGCCGTTTCACGTCGACGAGTCGGTGCTGGTGCCTCGGCCCGACACCGAGACCGTCATCGAGGTGGTGCGCACGGTGCAGCCCGACCGTTCGGTCGCGTGCCGCGTCCTTGATCTGTGCACCGGCTCGGGGGTGATCGCGGTCAGCCTCGCGAAGGAGTATCCCGCCGCGCACGTGGTGGCGACCGAGCTGTCGCCGTCGGCCGCGGCGGTCGCGCGCAAGAACGCCGCGCGCAATGGCGTCGACGATCGCGTCGACGTTCGCGAGGGCGACCTGTTCGGCCCGGTCGCCGGTGAGCGCTTCGAGCTGATCACCGCCAACCCGCCGTACATCGCATCGGCGATCCTCCCGACGCTGTCGTCGGAGGTGCGCCGCGAGCCGGTGATGGCGCTCGACGGCGGCCCCGACGGGCTCGCGTTCTACGATCGGATCTGCGCCGAGGCGATGGCGCACCTGGCGCCCGGCGGCGCGCTGGTCGTCGAGCACGGCTACGATCAGGCCGATGCGGTGCGCGCGCGGTTCGCCGCCGCAGGATTTGCCGAGATCTCGCTGGTCCACGATCTCGGCAAACATCCGCGCGTGACGCGCGGCACAGCTCGATAGCGCGCGCTGCCGTCCGCCGGGAGCACCCCGGCGTAGCCGGCTTGTGTAGGATGCGTTCGTGCGCCTGTTCGCGATCGCCTGCGTGGTTCTGGCGGGTGCGCGCGCGAGCGCCCAGGTCGCGACGCCATCGTCGCCGCCGCTGCATCCCCGCGCGCCCGATCCCGCGGTGCCCGCGCCGCCGCCGGAGGGGACACCGACCCCGCCGCCCGACGCTGCGCCGACCGCGCCCCAGCCGCCTCCGGCGCCCGCGCCGGTGCCGCGCACGCCGACCGCGGCTGCGCGCAAGATCCGCGCGCACGCCGAGGAGCAGTGCGCGGCGCGCGACCCGGCGTGCGACTGGGTCGCGACGCTGTCGAGCCTCGAGCGCGCGAGCGTGATTCGCGCGCTCGCCAAGCGCGGCTACGTCGTCGAGCCGTCGCCGTGGAACAAGGTGATCGGCAAGATCTGGGTGTTCAACGACGAGGTGTTCGCCGAGGGCGGGCGCTTCCTCGAGTTCTTCAACACCTTTCACCTCACGACCAAGGAGTCGACGATCCGCTCCGAGGCGGTCATCTCGGCCGGCGAGGTCTGGGACGCGGACCGCATCCAGGAGACCGCGCGGCGGCTGCGCGATCCGCTGTGGACCTCGGTGGTCGCGGTCGTGCCGGTGCAGTCGGCGACGCCGGGCTCGATCGACGTCCTGATCGTCACGCGCGACATCTGGAGCCTGCGGCTCAACACCTCGTACACCTATCAGCAGGGCAAGCTGACCAACCTCGTCACGTCGTTCTCGGAGAACAACCTCTTCGGACGGCGCGATGTGCTGTCGGCGACGCTCAACATGGACCAGGGCGCGATCGCGGTCGGCCCGCTGTTCATCGACAAGAACGTCCTGGGCGAGCACCTCGACTTCCGCGCCCAGATCGCCCAGATCGTGAACCGCGACGACCTCACGCTGCGCAGCAAGCTGCACTCCGAGGGCAGCCAGAGCACGATCACGCTGACCCGGCCGCTGTGGTCGCTCGCGTCGGAGTGGGCGGCCGGCGCGTCGTTCTCGCACCGCTTCGCGATCGACCGCCAGTTCCAGAACACCAGCCTCAAGACGTACGAGTACACCGACCCGGTCACGATGACCACCACGCTGATCGACCGCGAGTACCGCACGCGCCGGTGGAGCACCCAGGTGTACGTGACCCGGCAGCTCGGCACCGACGTCAAGCACCAGCTGACGTTCGGCCACAGCGTGACCAGCTTGCGGACCGCGCCGCTCGCCGATTTCGCCGGCGACGCCGCAGCGCGCGCGGCCTTCATCCGCGACGTGCCGCCGCCCTCGGAGGTCACGTCGGTTCCGTTCGTGCAGTACGCGGTGTTCACGCCGCGCTATCGCACGCTGCGCAACATCGCGACGTTCGATCTCGCCGAGGACGCGCGCATCGGCCCCGACCTCGAAGCGCAGCTCGGGTTCGGGCTGAGCGCGCTCGGATCCGACCACAACTTCCAGCGCCTGACGTCGACCGCCGGCTGGACCTTTCCCTGGTCGCGCGATGGCTTCGCCCGGGTCAGCGCCGCGTTCAGCGGCCGGTACCAGGACAGCGCGTTCATCGACCAGACGGCGACCGGCACCGTGCGCGTGGCCACGCCGGCCATCGCGGGCTGGCTGCGGATCAACGCCCAGGGCTCGATCTCGACGCGCTGGAACGATACCCAGAACCAGTTCTTCGCGATCGGCTCGGACACGGGCCTGCGCGGCTTCGGGATCAACCAGTTCAGCGGAAAGCGGCTCGCGAGCGTCCAGCTCGAGGCGCGCACGCTGCCCTATCCGATCTGGGTCCTGCGACTGGGCGCGGTGGCGTTCTACGATCTCGGCGGTGCCGACGAGACCTTCGGGCGCCTGGCGCTGCACCAGGACGCCGGCATCGGGCTGCGCATGCTGGTCCCGCAGACCTCGGCGCAGCTGGTGAAGTTCGACTTCGCGCTTCCGTTCGACGGCCGCGACGCCGGCGCGCTCAGAGTTCTCGCCGGGTTCGGCTCGGAGTTCTAGTACTGATTCAGTGGGATCTCGGTGACCTGACCCGAGAACTTGTCGACGAGGAACGCGCGCACGTCCTGCGAGTTGCAGCGATTGCACGACCAGCGCGGCGAGTCCATCACGTGCGCGCCGTCGTAGAAGAAGTCGATCTTGGTGTGTCCGTGCGAGGGATTGAAGACATCCGTGCTGCCCACCTGCACGTTGATCTTGATCTTGTCATTGCCGCCCGCGAGATACGGTGTCGCATTCACGTTGACGAAGCCGTTGCTCGTGCGCCCGAGGATGCGCTCCTGGCCGCCGGCCGCCTTCACGTAGATCGTGCCGTTCTTGTAGGTATCCGAGAGCTCGACGTCGATCTCCTTGGGGCCGTTGCAGATCCGTCGCGTGTAGCTGGTCGTGCGCGACATCGCGGCGACCAGGTCGTCGAACCGGCGCACCTCGTAGCCGATCGGCAACAGCGTCGAACGCGGCACGTTCTCGAGCGAGAAGTACGACATCGGGTTGCCGGACTTGATCACGGCCTGGACGGGCGCGGACGGGCCGCCGAACGCGAACATGTGGATCTCGCTGTTCTGCACGATCGCGCGCTGTGCCGTGGTCGCCGAGCCGCTGCTGGTGCCGTAGACCGCGTGCACCGCCGCGTCGAGCTCTGACTCCGACGTCGTCGACGTGAGCGAGAAGATCAGCACGCGGCCGTACACCACGTTGCGGATGTAGGCCGGCAGGTTGTCGTAGCCCAGCTCGCCGGCAGCGCCGAGGTTCTCGAGATCGGCGACCGTGACACCGGCGCCGAGCTCGGCTTGCGTCGGCGTGAAGCCCTGGAGGTCCTGCGAGATCGAGAACAGGCTCTGCTGGTACTTCACGAAGACGCTGTTGCTCTGCGTGGTGTGCGACGAGCTGAAGCTCCCCGAGACGCTGGCACCGAACAGCTTGGCGTCGAAGCCGAACTTGGTCATGGCCTCCTCGAACGACGACGCCAGCTTGATGTCGACCGTGACCTTGCCGATCCCGATCGTGCCCTGGGCGTTCGCGGTCTGGATCATCTGGCTGATCGCCGCGTAGACATCGGTCGCCGTCGACGTGGGCGCCACCGCGGCGTTCGAGAACCCGCCGTCGTAGAACGTCGACAGCAGGTAGACCGGATTGCGGCTGGTGTACGGCACGTGGAGCGGAACCACGGTGTCTCCGCCCGTGCTGACGTACTTGCCCTGGAGCAGCGCGGACGGGAACAGCAGCCCGTCGCCGACGGCGAACGTCACGAAGTCGTCGGGCTGGTAGGTCGCGTCGACCTGCTCGGTGCGGCAGGTGCCGTCGTCGCCGGTCGGCGTCGTGGCCTGCCCGGGCGGCAGCGTCGACCAGTTGCCGCTGCGGAACAGCTTGAGCATGAAATCGGACGTGCTGGTGCCGTCGGTCGGATAGGCAAAGAACACGGGCCGCTGCAGGAACTGCTCGATGTTCGGCACGCCGGCGAGCAGCGGCGAGACCCCGAGGGCGCGCGCTTGGTCGCGCAGCTGGTCCATCGTGATCAGCTGCGGCGTCCCCGGCACGTTGATGATGTCGGGGTCGAAGCAGGGGCCGCAGTCCAGCGAGCAGCTGTCGCACGTCTCGTCGTCGGTGCACACGCCGTCGCCGCAGAAGCCGGTCGGACAGCTGTCGTCGCCGAAGGGACACAGGTCGCGCGATTGCGCAGCAGCGCCGCGGCCGGGGTCGCCGTCGACCGGGAGGCAGCCTGCGCACAGCGCGGCCGGCCAGAGTAGGAAGGCAAGAGCTCGAGGTGAAGACATCGCGATGGTCGCTCCTTGAGCAACGCTCGGCGAGGCCGGGGTGGCATCGCCGTTGTTGCAAGAGGACCGTCGTGCTCGAGCCGGTTACAGCGCGTTACAAGCGGTGACTTCAGGCTGGGCGCCGGGCGACGCGTGGAATGGCAAGCGAGGAACCACAGACTCAGGCGCGGTTGATCTCGGCGGCGACGGGTGCGGTCGGCGCGGTCGGCGCCGGGCGGCCGAGCATGCACGCGGTGACGCGGTGCTGCTCGACGGAGGTCGCCGCGCGCTGCGCCCACTGCGGTGCGAGGCCCTGGTTGCCGGTGAACGAGTACGGCGTGCCGTTGCGATTGATCGCGGTGATGGAGGCGCCGCGCGGCAGGGCGCAGGACACGATGCGCGACAGCACCTCGCGGCCCGACGAGGTCGCGAGCAGCTGCATCTCGGGCAGCGAGTTGACTGCCAGGCTGTGTGCACCGAGCGCCGTGGTGTCGACCTGCGCGGTCGGGGCTTCGGTCGCTTCGGGTGCCGACTCGTCGGCGCTGCAGGCGGCGAGGGTGGCG
>DATIPJ010000064.1:0-2163 GCA_035472155.1 Kofleriaceae bacterium | reverse complement strand
GAGCTCGAGCAGCGTCGTCGGGTGGCCGAACAGCTGCGCGATGCCCGGGATGTCGCGCTCGTTGAGCCCGATCGACAGCACCGCGTCGCGCAGCTCGACCTCGCTCGACACCGGCGGCAGCTGCAGCACCGCGGCGAGCAGCGAGCGCACCGGGTAGAACGGCGCCGCGAGCCCGCTCGGATCGGGCCCGATCTGGTAGATCGTGCGCGTGTCGGTGGCGAGGTTCTGATACGCGTGGCGGAGCAGCGCGCTGCGGCCGGAGCCCTCGAATCCCATCACGAACAGCCCGACGTCCTTGCCGGGGGCGCGTCGCATGTGGGCGAGGAGCAGCGCGAGCTCCTCGCTGCGGCCGGTGAACGGCAGCGGCAGGATGTGGTCGAGCACCTCGGGCGTCGGCGTCGGCGCCGGCATCACCTTGGCGACGCGGTGGCGCGGGGTGCCGCACTCCGGGCAGAACTTGAAGCTCGGCGCGCACGTGGTGCCGCACTCGGCGCAGATGTCGCGGGTCGGGACCTTCTTGGTGCGCGTCGCGAGGCTGGCGAGCGCGAGCCGCATGTCGGCGGCCGAGGCGAAGCGGTCGTTGGGGTGCTTGGCGAGGGCCTTGGAGACGATGCCGTCGAGCTCCTTGGGGACCTGCTCGCGGCGCGCCGACAGGGACGGCACGATCGCCTTCAGGTGATTGGCGAGGATCTCGGTCGTCGAGCCGGCGAAGAACGGTGTCTTGTAGGCGAGGAGCTCGTACAGGATGATGCCGACCGCGTACACGTCGGACGCAAAGCTCGGCGGCGCGCCGCTGATCACCTCGGGCGCCATGTACTCGGGCGTGCCGCTGATCGAGCGATCCTCGTCGCGCGCGCCGGTGACGAGCCGCGCGATGCCGAAGTCGACGATCTTGACCACGTCGATCCCGGCGCGGCGCTGGTCGAGGATGATGTTGTCGGCCTTGAGGTCGGCGTGGACGACGCCGGCGAGGTGGGCTTCCTCGATGCCGGCGAGCGACTGCATCACGATGTCGATCACGCGGTCGACGGCGATCGGGTTCTGGGTGACGAGGAGCTGGGTCAGGGTCGGGCCCTTGACGTACTCCATCGCCAGATAGAGCAGGCCGTCGGGGGCCTGGCCGTAGTCGATGATCGAGACGCAGTTGGGGTGGTTGAGGCGCGACGCGCTCATGGCCTCGTCGCGGAACCGCTTGATCATGCGGGCGTCAGCGGAGAGCTCCTCGTTGAGGATCTTGACGGCGACGGTACGACCGAGGGCGATCTGGTCGGCGCGATACACGGCGCCGCTGCCGCCGATGCCGATGCAGGCGGTGAGCTTGAACTTGTCGCCGAGGACGCGCCCGACCAGCTTGAGCGACTTGTTGACCTGGTCCTGCACGTGGCTGGTCACGCGACCCACCAGCCGTGCGGCGCTAGAAGAACCGCGAACATCACGCTCGCTCGATGATGACGGAAATCCCCTCCCCGACGCCACGCGCCCGTTGGGGTTCCCGTCGGTGGCTCGGGCCGGCGCGTTCCGCTGCACGCTCCGTCGGCTACTTACGTCTGCAATCTCACCCGCTTGTGCGCCCGGGTGCCGCCAGGTGAGCGGTGTCTTACCGGCGAGCCACCGGCACGTCCCGTGCGGCAAACGACGATCGCCGAAAACTGGAACCCCACATTTGGCGGTGTTTACGTCGTTTCATGATCCACAGCGTCCAGGAGCTTGCAGAGCAAGATGTGAGCTGGCTGGCGATTCGCCACCCTGCGGTGGTGCGGCTGCTCGAGCGCGAGCTGGCCGCCCCGGACAACGACGCCTTCTCGGCGGGGCTCGAGCTGGCCTGCCGCGTGCTCGGCGGGCGCGCTCCGCTGGGCGACCTGCGGCTCGATCACAACACGCTCAATAGCGGCATGGTCGCCGTGCGAAGCGGCCGCTGTGACCGGGCCATGGTGCGCTCGATCCGCGCGCAGATCGAACAGCTCCGCGTGGCCCTCACCCCGCGCGAGGAAGATGCCGTCGCCACCGTCACCGCCGCCATCATCTGGTCCGTGCTGGACGCGAGCTCACGCGATCTCGACGATGCGCTCGTCGCCTGACGTCGCTTCGCCCTCGCGCCCTCGCGCCCTCGCCGCCCTCGCCGCCCGACGATTCCCCTTGGTCTCCGCTCGCACGGGCTCTGCG
>DATIPJ010000063.1:0-15657 GCA_035472155.1 Kofleriaceae bacterium | reverse complement strand
CCAGGCCACGAAGTCGCCGCAACGCAGCGAAGGCAGGCCCCACAGGCGGTAGACAGCGAGCTCGGCGGCGTTGGCCTGCGCAGCCTTGGCGGCCTCGGGGTCGTCGAGCGCCGCGCGCGCGTCGTCCCACGATAGACCCGCGCGCTCGACCACCGCGCGCAGATCGACATACTCGGACACGTCGAGCGCCTCGGCCCAGATCCCGCGCATCGCCGAGCGCGCGAACGCCATCAGCTGGCCGCGCTGCGCCGCCCAGTGGGCGATCGCGAGACAATGATCGATGCCGGCGCCGAGCGGATCGCACAGCTCGCCGAACGGGATCCCGAGGCGGTCGGCCTCGCGCTTGGCGTCGCGCACGATGTACATCCGCTTGACGGTGGGCACCGGGAGGCCGCGCGCGACCATGGGCGCGACCGGCTTGAGCACGAGCGGCACACCGTACGGCCGCAGCACGTCCTCGATGCGCTCGAGGGCGATGTAGCTGTACGGCGATCGGAACGAGAACCACAGCTCGCACGCGAGCGGCTTGTCAGATAGCTTGAGCGGCCCGCGCTCGGCCTCGGGGCGCGGTGCGACGACGCGCGGCCCCGCGCGGCCTGGATCGACGCCGAGGTCCGCCGCGAGCGCGGCCTCGAGATACGGCAGGCGATCGATGCCCCAGTACCACGTGCCGCCGTACTGCAGCATCGCGCCCTGGTAGTGGCCGGCCTTGCGCAGGTCGTTGTAGTTCGAGTTGAGGATCGGCGCGACGTTGTTCGAGCTCTCGGTGCCGAGCTCGAGCAGCAGCTTGCCGATCTGTTTCTTGTCGCCCGCCCACATCGCGCCGCCGAGGGCGAGCGCGGCGCGCAGCTGATCGGCGGCCGAGCGCTCGCGGATCATCGCGGTGCCGACGTCGCGCACGATGCCGCCATCGGCTTCCTTCTGGGCGGGGAACTCGAGGTCCCAGTACTGCGCGAGCTGCTGGGCGTCGCGCACGGCGTGCTTGGCGCGCAGGGTGGGCGCCGGGTCGACGTCGGAGGCCGGCGGCGTGATGACGTGGAACGCGAGCTCGACCGGGTACGCCTCGACGAGCCGCGCCACCGCCTGCGCGGTGAGGTAGCTCATCGGATCGGCGATGTCGAAGTAGAAGTCGAGGCGGCTGGGCGCGTTGGTGATGCGCTGGCGGGCGCGGGTCAACGCGCGGCGCGCGGCGTCGCCCGTCGGTCCGAGCCAGGTGGCGATGGCTTTGCCCTTGAGGCGCTTGGCGATGATCATACGGCGGGTCAATATACGCCGACGTGGACGAAGCGAAGCACCAGGACGCGCCCGCCGACGAGCGGATCGACGAGCCGCGAGCCGATGCGAAGGTCCTGGACGCGATCGATCTGCTGGAGCGGCTGGCGGGCGACCTGCGCGCGCTCGCCGAGCTCGACGAGCCGCTGCGAATCCGGCTGGTGACCGCCGCGGGGCAGCTGTCGCGCCCCGACCGCTACAGCCGCAAGGCGCTCGGCAAGGTGCTGACCCGACAGCGCTATCAGGCGCGGCGCGAGGCCGACCGCGCGGTGCTCGATCAGACCGGGATCCGCGCGCTGCGCCGCGAGCCGGTGTTTCGCACGCCGCTGCCCAGGCCCGAGATGGCGCTCGATGCGCCGGTGCGCGACGACGAGCCGGACCCGTGGGCCGCGGCCGAGGCCGAGCGCGATGCGACGCCTCGCGTCGAGACCGCGCGGCTCTGCTACGTCTGCAAGACCGACTTTCACGAGCTGCATCACTTCTACGATCAGATGTGCCCTCCGTGCGCGGAGCTCAACTACGCCAAGCGCGACCAGACGGCGGACCTGCGCGGGCGCGTGGCGCTGATCACCGGGGCGCGCGTCAAGATCGGCTACCAGGCGGCGATCAAGCTGCTCCGCGCGGGCGCCGAGGTGGTCGTCGCCACGCGGTTTCCGCGCGATGCGGCGCGCCGGTTCGCCCGCGAGCCCGACGCTGCCGACTGGACGCCGCGGCTGCACGTCTACGGCATCGACCTGCGTCACACGCCGAGCGTCGAGCAGTGGTGTCAGCACCTGCTCGCCACGCTGCCGAGGCTCGACATCCTCATCAACAACGCCTGCCAGACGGTGCGGCGACCGGCGGGCTGGTACGACCACGTGGTCGCCGGTGAGCTCGAGCCGTGGGCGCAGCTGCCACCACCCGATCGGGCGATCCTCGAGCGCAACCGCGCGCTGTGCGACGGGCTCGGCGAGGGGTTGGTCGCGACCGCCGGGCAGGAGATCCGCGGCGGTGGCCTGTGGAAATCGGCGGTGCTGTCGCAGGTGCCGCTGCTCGCCGAGGACCTCGAGCGCGGCGGGCACCTCTACCCATCGGGCCGGCTCGATGCCGACCTCCAGCAGGTCGACCTGCGCGACTTCAACAGCTGGCGAATGACCCTGGCCGAGGTGCCGACCGCCGAGTTGCTGGAGGTGCATCTGGTGAACGCGGTCGCGCCGTTCGTGCTCAATGCGCGCCTGCGCCCGCTGCTCGCCGCCGTCCCCACGCGCGACGCCCATGTCGTGAACGTCTCGGCCATGGAGGGCCAGTTCTACCGGCGGTGGAAAACCGACAAGCACCCGCACACCAACATGGCCAAGGCGGCGCTCAACATGATGACGCGCACATCGGCCATCGATTACGTGCGTGACGGGATTCACATGAACAGCGTCGATACCGGGTGGGTCACCGATGAAGATCCCGCGGCGCACGCGGCGCGAAAGACCCGCATTCACGGCTTCCATCCGCCCCTCGATATCGTCGACGGCGCGGCCCGCATCGTCGATCCGGCGTTCGCGGGCGTGACCAGTGGCGAGCACTACTGGGGCGTGTTCCTCAAGGACTACAAACCCGCACCGTGGTGATACCATCGGCCGCGAATGCGATGCTGGCCGTACCTGCGGTGATCTCGGAGGTCTGCACGGGGGCGAGCGCTCACCGGGGCGCGTGCGAGGTGCGCGCATGACCGTCGAGGTCAATGGCATTGCAGCGGTCGGCGACGTCCTCGCCCGCAAGTACCGCGTCGACAAGATCCTCGGTGTCGGCGGCATGGGCATGGTCGTCGCGGCGACGCACCTCGAGCTCGACCAGCGCGTCGCGCTCAAGTTCATGCTGCCGAGCACGCACGAGTCGCCCGAGACGCCGGCGCGCTTTCTGCGCGAGGCGCGCGCGGCGGGCCGGCTCAACAGCGACCACGTGTGCCGCGTGATCGACGTCGGGCGATTCGACGGCGGCACGCCCTACATCGTGATGGAGTACCTGCAGGGCGAGGACCTCGGCGCGCTGCTCCGGCGGCGCGGGCCACTGCGGGTATCGGAGGCGGTCGGCTTCATCCTGCAGGCGATCGAGGGCATCGCCGAGGCGCACGCCAACGGCATCATTCACCGCGACCTCAAGCCCGATAACCTGTTCCTCCACAAGCGCAACGACGGCGCCTCGATCGTCAAGGTCCTCGACTTCGGCATCTCGAAGGCCAAGGCCGCGGGCCTCTCGACGAAGACCGGCGACATCTTCGGCTCGCCGGCGTACATGGCGCCCGAGCAGATGGAGTCGAGCCGCAGCGTCGATCACCGCGCCGATGTCTGGTCGCTCGGCATCGTGCTCTACCAGCTCGTCGTCGGAAAGCCGCCGTTCCAGGGCGACTCGCTGCCGCTGCTCTGCATGAGCGTGGTCAACGACGAGCCCAAGCCGATGTCCGAGATCCGCGGGGATCTGCCCGAGGGCTTCGAGGCCGCCGTGATGAAGTGCCTGCGCAAGGAGCCGGTCGACCGCTACGCCGATGTCGGCGAGCTGGCGCACGCGCTCGCGCCGTTCGGGCCCAAGAATGCGACCACGAGCGCCTCGCGGATCCAGATCGTGCTGCGCCGGACGCACTGCGACTCGGCGTCGGTGATCTCGACCGAGTTCTCCACGGTGGAGCGCGACGACCCGAGCGTTCCCAGGACGCGCGATACGCCCGTGCTACAGGCCGCGCGATCGCAGGGCGGCGCGGGTGCTCCGGGCGATTCGTCGGCGGTGCGCCGCGCGGCTTCGGGCGATTCGTCGGGAGTGCGCCGTGCGGCGGCCTCGGGCGATTCCTCGGGGGTGCCGGCGTACTCGTTCGGCGCAGGCCTGTCGTCGGGGCTGCGGATCGGTTCCACCGGCCAGCGGAAGTCGCGGCGGCTGATCGGTGCGCTGGTCGCGGCGATCGTCGCGGTCTCGGTTGCGATCCTCGTCGTGTGGCGCAGCGGATCGACCCAGGGCGCGCCCCGCATCGATCCGCGTGCACAGGCGCAGCCCACCGCAGCGACCGCGTCACCGGTCGTTGCGCCTGCGGTCGCGCCCGCCGCGGCTGCGGCGAAGCCGCGGCCGATCGTCGAGCCGATCGAGGAGCCCAAGGCCGCTGTCGCGACGCCACCGGCCGCGGATGGCCCGGCGACGCCTTCCCCGAAGGCCGAAGGCAAGAAGCGCAGGCCACATCGGCCGGCTGCCGCCGCAAAACGCGCGCCGGCCGCCGCTGCGCCCGTCGAGTCGAAGTCCGGCTCGAACGCGGGATCCGCCGCGACGCCCGACGACGACAAGTGGATGCACATGACGCACGACGACAAGAAGCCATGATCCACACGGCGCGCACCGCTGGTCGCTGCAAGCGCGTGCTCGCCGTCGCTGTCGCCTTCGCCGTGACGACGGGCGCGCGCCCGGCCCTGGCCGATCCGCACGCCGAGGCGGTCGTGCTGTTCGATCAGGGCATCAAGGACATGAAGGCCGGCCGCCTCGACAAGGCGTGCCCCGAGCTGCAGGCCAGCCTCGATCTCGTGAAGGACAGCGGCACCAAGGGCGCGCTCGCGCGCTGCCATGGCCTCGCCGGGCGGCTCGCGTCGGCGTGGCTTTTGTGGCGCGAGCTCACCGACACGGCGCCGAGTGCCGAGCTGCGCGCCGATGCCGCGGCGCAGGCGACCCGGCTCGAGCCGCGCCTCCCTCGCTACTCGATCCGCATCGCGGCGCCGTCGCCGCGGCTGGTCGTGCAGATCAACGGCCGCAGGGTCAGCACGAGCATGCCGCTCGCCGTGCCGGTCGATCCGGGCAAGGTCTCGGTCATCGCCAGCGAGCGCGATGGCGATCGCGCCCTCAGCGAGACCTGGAAGCACGAGTACACGGCGGTCGAGGGCCAGACGCTCACGATCGAGATCCCCGCGCTCGCGCGCGCGCCCGAGACCGCCGTCGAGGCGCCGCCGCCACCGCCGCCGCCCGTCGAGCCCGATCCGATCGTGGCGCGCCGGCACACGCGCCACGTGATCGCCCTGGTGATCGGCGGCGTCGCGCTCGGCGCTGCCGCGGGCGGCGCGGTGTATGGCTTCGATGCGCGATCGAAGTATCGCGAGGCCAAGAAGCTGTGCGGCGGCGTGATCGCTGAATGCATTCCCGAGGAGGTCGACCGGTCGCAACAGCGCGTGGATGCGGCGCGCACCTCTGCGATGCGTTCGAACATCCTGTTTGGCGCAGCGGGCGCCGCTGCGATCGCCGCGGCGATCGTCTGGTTCACGGCGCCCTCGCCGGAGCGCAAGGGCGTGGTGCTGGCGCCGGCGATCGATTCCGGATCGATCGGCGTCGCGCTCACCGGCGCGTTCTGATCGTCAGTTCGGCTTGTCGGCGCTCGCCTTGAGCTCGGCGTCGCGGAAGGCGATGAAGGTATCGCGCGCGGCGTCGGACCTGCCCGCGAGCCGCTTGAGCGCAGAGGCGAACTTGTGCTCGTCGAAGCGCGAGGGCCAGTCGGGCTTGTCGAGATCGAAGATGGCCAGTGCCTTGGGCTTGGCCGTCGGGCGATGGCTCTCGTGGCACTCGCCGCAGTGCTCGGCGAGGACGTCGTGGGCGGCGCGCCGCGTGGCATCGCGCGGGTCGGCGGCCGCGGCGGCAACGATCGGCGCGGGGGCGACGACCGGCGCCGGAGCAACAACCGGCGCGGGGGTGACGACCGGCGCGGTCACGACGGCCGATGCCTTCGGCGCGACGGGGGCGCGCGGGTCGGCGGCGTGCTGCGACTCGTCGCATGCGCACGCGCATGACAGCGACAGCAATGCGAGCAGGAGCGATCGCATGGCGCAAGCCTAACACCGGGGACGCCGATGACGAGCGGGTTGCAGCCGGTGGTCAGGCGTGGTGGCGCTCGAACGCGGCGGCGAGGCGCAGCACGTTGGCCTCGGCGCCGATGGGCCCCGCGATCTGGAGGCCGATCGGAAGGCCCGCGGCCGTGATGCCGCACGGAATGCTGACCGCCGGCGTGCCCCAGATGTCGAACGGGCGCGTGTTGCGCATGAGGACGAGCTCCTTGGGGCGCAGCGTGTCGGGGTCGGTCTCGAGCCCGGCGAAGGTCGGCGCGGGCATCGGCACGGTCGGCGTGACGATGAGATCGATGCCGTCGAACAGGGCGCCCGAGCCGCGGCGCATCTGTTGCAGGTGCTGCCACTTCTCGATGTAGTCGGAGGCGGTGACCTCGGCGCCGGTGCGCAGGCGGCGCAGCGTTTCGGGCTGGTAGCGCTCGGGGGTGCTCTCCATGAAGCGGCGGTGGAAGGCGTACGACTCGGCGCGGAACACCGTGCGGTCGTCGTCGACGGGCGGCGCGATGTCGCGCAGCTCGGCGCCGAGGTTGGCGAGCAGCGCGAGGGCGCGCTCCATGGCCGCGGCGACGTCGGGGTGGAGGTCGACGAAGAAGTGCGGGCGCGCGACGCCGATGCGCAGGCGCGCGGTGGGCGCATCGGCGGCTGCCGCATAGTCGGCGAGCGGGATGGCGAGGCTGGTGATATCGCGCGCGTCGTGGCCGGCGATGGCCGCCAGCACGAGCGCCGCGTCGCGCACCGAGCGCGTCATCGGGCCGACGTGGTCGTACGACGACGACAGCGGCATCACGCCGCGCAGGCTGACGAGGCCGTAGCTGGCCATGAAGCCGACGATGCCGCACAGCGCAGCGGGCAGGCGGATCGAGCCCGACGTGTCGCTGCCCAGCGCGGCGTAGCACAGGCCGGCGCCGACCGCGGCGGCGGAGCCCGACGACGAGCCGCCGCAGATATGCGCGGCGTTGACCGGGTTGCGGCTCGCGGGGCCGTGGCCGATGTATCCGCTGCCGCCGTAGGCGATCTCGTGGAGGTTGAGCTTGCCGAGGAACACGGCGCCCGCCTCGCGCAGCCGGCGCACGACCTCGGCGTCCTCGGTGGCGATGCGGTCGGCGAACACGCCGCTCGCCGCGGTGGTCGGCTGGCCGGCGACGTCGATCAGATCCTTCAGGCCGATGGGCACGCCGTGCAGCGGCCCGCGGTCGCGGCCGCGCGCGAGCTCGTCGGCGGCGGTGCGCGCCTGCGCGAGCGCGAGATCGCCGGTGACCGACAGGAACGCATGGAGCGACGGATCGAGGCGCGCGATCCGATCGAGGCAGAGCTGGGTCGCCTCGACGGGCGACAGCCGCCCCGCGCGGTACGCGGCGCCGAGCTCGGTGATCGTGAACAGGGCGGGATCGCCGGTGGCTTGCATCCGCGTCATCGTGCGCCAGCGACGATGGCTTCGCCAGCCCGGCGCGCGAGATGCGACGCGGCTGGATGCGCGCGAATGGTCAGCGCCGCCGGAGCCGTCGCGTGAGCGCCGCAGCCTCGGGGATGGAGGCGGCGATCGCGATCGCGAAGTAGGCGGTGCCGAATGCGGCGATGGCGATCGCGGCGGCCAGCCAGGTGTGGGCGCCCAGGTGGGTGGCGAGGGTGCCGGCACCGTAGGCGATCGCACCGGCGGCGAGCGCGGCAGCGAGCGCACCGAGCCCGAGGCGGACCGGCACCGGAACCGGGCCGATGCGGCGCGCGAGCCAGCGCTGGAGCAGCAGAAACTCGATCCATGCGGCGAAACCAGCGCTCGCGGTGAGGCCGAACGCGCCCCAGGCGGGGCTGTAGCCCAGCGCATCGCGCAGCGGCAGGGCGAAGGCCCAGCCGACGACGCCCGTGATCGCGACGCGGACGAGGGCGGCGCGCAGCGGGGGCGTTGGATCGCCCAGGGCGTAGAACGCCGAGCCGAGCAGGCGGCCCTGGGTGCCGGCGGACAGGCCGAGGGCCGAGCCGGCGAGGATGATCCAGACGATGTCGGTGTCGTGGGCGGTGAAGCGGCCGGTCTCGAACAGCAGGGCGACGATCCAGCGGCCGATGACGATGAAGGCGACCGCCGAGGGGACGACGAGGAAGACGACGCGGCGGAGGGCGCCGCGCAGGCGGGTCTGGAGCTTCTCGGCGCGCGCGGCCTCGCTGCCGGTGGCGCTCGACATCTCGGGCAGCTCGGCCGCCGAGACGGCCATACCGAACAGGCTGACGGGCAGGAGGTAGAGCGTCTGCGCGTTGAACATCGCGGCAACGACGGCGGGGCCGAGGTAGCTGGCGAGGACGCCGTCGATGAAGCCGGAGAGCTGGACCGAGCCGCGGCCGAGCAGGATGGGCACGAACGCCTTCAGCGTGGACTGAACGCCCGGGTCGCGCACCGCGAGGGACGGGCGCAGCGAGCGCAGAAGCGAGATCACGGTCGGCAGCTGGACGGCGAACTGCGCCAGCGAGCCGACGACCGCGCCCCACGCGATCCAGACGGCGATGTCGTCCATGTTGCCGGCGAGCCTGCGGCCGGCGGCGACGGCGGCTCCGATCAGTGCCGCATTCCACAGGACTGGCGAGACGTACGAGAGGAAAAAGCGGCGATGGCTGTTGAGGACGCCGAGGCACCAGGCGGACATGACGAGCAGGGCCACGCCGGGAAACAGGATCTGCACCAGGTGCACGGTGAGTTCGCCGACGGCGGGGTCGAAGCCGGGTGCCAGGACCTCGACGAGGGGACGCGCCGCGAGGACGCCGATCAGCGCGAGCGCGCTTGCGGCGAGGGCGAGCAGCGTGCCGACGGCGCGCGCGACCCGGGCTGCCTCCTCGGTTCGGCCCTCGGCGCGCAGCCGCGCATAGACCGGAATGAACGACGCCGACAGCACGCCCTCGCCGAGGAGGTTCTGCAACAGATTCGGGATCCGGAGCGCCGCGCGAAACGCACCGGCCGCAGGGGACAGACCCATGTAATAGGCGATCACACGCTCGCGAATGAGGCCCGCGATCCGCGACAGCAGGATTCCCGCGCCGACCGCGAGCGCACCACCGGATCGGCGCGGAGAACGACGATCGCCCGATCCGTTCGATGGAGCGGCTGGCTGGTCGCCAGGCGCTGCACCGTCGGGGCGGTCGCCTGGGGGATCGGCCATCGCGAGAGTGTCCTGCGCCATCGGGGTGGTCGCAACGGGCGCTCGCCATAACGCCGCGCCCCCGGGGATCTATTCGTGGCCGGCGTTCGGCGCACCGGTGAGCGACGCTGGCGGGCGGTTCGCGATCGCGCGGGTGCCTCGCGCGTCGAGTTATTCGGGGTCGACGGTGCGCGCGGCGATGGGGCACACCGGGCCGGTGATGCGGCTCGCGCGGTCGGTGGCGTGGGCGCGATCGGCCGCGTGGGCGTGGTCGGCGACCTTGTCGAGGACGAAGGCGCTGCGCGCCCAGGGCCGCCACCAGAGACGCTCGAAGCGCGGCACGCGCGTGCTGCGTCCGATGGCGAGGCCGTGCTCGGGGCACATGCGCTCCCATTCGCGCTGGGTGTAGAAGCCGAAGTCGGCGGTGCTGCCGATCTGGCGGCGATGGCGGTGGCCGTGCATCCAGCCGGCGAGCCAGTCGAGCGGGGTGCGCGGCGTGTCCTCGAGGATGAACACGCGCTTGCGCGCGACGCGGCGGGCCTCGCGCAGGAGGGCGGGCTTGAGCGCGTTGGGCACGTGGTGGAGCACGAACACCAGGGCGACGACGTCGAAGGACTCGTCGGGGAACGGCAGCTGCTCGCCGTTCCACAGCTGGAACGCGGCGAGGTCGGTCTTGCGGACATCGACGATGTCGACGCCGGCGACCTGGCGGCCCTCGAGGGCCAGCTCGGCGCACACCCAGCCCTCGCCGCAGCCGACGTCGAGGACGCTCCAGCTGGGCTCGAGCGCGTGGCGCAGGTACGACAGCGTATGCGCCGTGACGTGTGGCAGGTTGCCAGGCGGGTAGTTCAGCATGTGGGACTCCACGGGTGAGCGCGTGCGACGGGCGAGGTGGAGCACGACGCCGAGCAGGCTGACCACGAGCATGCGGCCGCGGCGGACGAGCGCGAATGCGAGCGCTGCGGGCGCCGGCACGCCGAGGCAGCCGAGCAGGTAGACCGACGAGCCCTCGAAGACGCCGATGCCCTGCGGGAACGCGAAGCCCAGGAAGCCGGCGGCGTTGAGGGCGCTGTCGACGAACAGCGCGGTCGCGAGGTCGACCGGTGCGTCGATCGCCCACAAGAGGACGGCGATCTCGCACACGCCGAGGACGCGGCTCGCCATCGACCACGCCGCGGCGAGCAGCGCGCGGCCGAGCGGCAGGGTGGGGGGCTCCTCCGCGCTGCCCGTGAGCCAGCGGCCGAGCAGCTTGCCCAGCCGGCCCGGCAGCCGCGAGATCACGAGCCAGAACGACAGCGCGCCGAGCGTGGCGGCGATCGCGGCGTACACCCACAGCGCATCGCCGAGCATGGCCGGCAGCGCAAACCGCGGCAGGGTGAACAGCACCCCGGCGGCGGAGAACAGAAAGCCGATCGCGTTGTCGATGACGCGATCGCGTACGAGCGCCGCGACGACCCGGTCAAACGGCGCGTACCGGCTCAGGTGGCGCGCCTTGAACGGTTCGCCTCCCAGGCCGGCCATCGGGAGCAGCGCATTGTAACCGTCGCCGACCAGGCGGTTGTAGAGGACCTCGCCCCAGGGGGCGGCGCCGTCGAGCAGGAGCCACAGCGCGGTGGCGTGGGTCGGGAACCAGGCGAGCGCGATCAGCGGCGTGGCGAGCGCGACCGGCCCCATGCGCACGACCGCGCCATAGATGTCCGACAGCGGCTGGCGGGACAGCATCCAGCCGAGCAGCGCGAGGCCGAGCCCGAGGAAGATCAGGTCGAGGTGGCACAGCCACCAGCGCCGGGAGCCCGCGCGCGCGCGGCCGGTGCTCTCGGGCGCTGCCACCCTGCTTGCATAGTCGAGCGCTGCTCGTCGGTGCAAGGCTCTGGTCGCGGATTGTGCTGCCAGGCGCTGACGGCGGGTCAGCATTGTCCGGACCACGGTGCGTGGTGACAGGTGCGATTCAGTTGCAGATGCCGCTCAGCGACGGCTCGAGCGCTCAGCGCAGGCGCAGGGTGCGAACCAGCGGCTTGGCGCTGCGCGTGCCCGACAGCTCGACGGTGCTCAGCTGGTCGAGCCGGGCGTAGAGGTCGAGGAGCTGGTCGAGCGTCTTGATCGGCGCACCGTTGATCGCGTTGAGGACGTCTCCGTTCTTGAGGCCGAGGGCGTCCTGGATCGAGTCCTCGCGCACGCGGCCGACCCGCACGCCCTTGATCTCGCCGTTCTCGAACACCGGGATCATCGGCACGCCGCCTGGGCGGCCGGCGGTCGAGACCAGCTCGCGGACCAGCGAGCGCTCGACCTCGTAGTCCTGCTCGGAGAGCTTGGTCAGCCGGCCGGCCCAGCGCTGGCCCGGTGTCGCAGGGCCCGGTGGCGGGGCGAGCTCGGTGACGGCGGCGACGGAGCCGTCGAGCAGCGAGAGCCGCCCGCGGTGGCCGGCGCCGTCGACGACCTCGATCCACATCGGGCCGATCCGGTCGAGCTGGCCCAGGCCCGGGATCGCGTCGCCCACGCCCCAGCTGCCCTGGACCTCGGTCCCGACGACGCGCACGGTCGCGCGGTCGAACGACGGCTCGCCGTTGCTCGTCCTGGCAGCTACCTCGGTGGCGATCAGGACCGCCGGCACCGGGCCACCGCCGATGGCCAGGCCCGCGGGCGCCGCGACGGCGGGCCCACAGGAGGAGCAGAAGATGTTGCGTTCGACGGCCGGGGTCCGTTCGGGCCGCGGGCGCGAGCGCACAGCCTCACCCGCGGCGGCCTGCGGCGGCGACCGCCCCGGCGGAAAGTCGTCGGCGGCGATGATCGCCGTCGCGGCATGGGCCGCGAACGCCGCGCAGATGGCGACGGTGATGGTCGTGACGAGCCAGGTCCGGCGCGCCGCCCCCAGGACCAGACGAACCAGGCCAAGCATGAATCGCGGCATCGCACTCGCGTTCATCAAGGGCCATGCCACGAGGTAACCGCGCGGCCCTGCGCGCCCCGCCGTCCGGGTCGTGCCAGCGCTGCGAGCGCACCGACGGCAAAGCTGTCAAAGTGGCAGCGGCGCCGGCGATGTATAGTGAGCGAGTCGTGAATGCACCCATGCCCAAGACGGTCGGGAGGTACCAGATCCTCGACCGGCTTGCGGTCGGCGGAATGGCCGAGCTGTTCAAGGCCACGCTGACCGGCGATCACGGCTTCGAGAAGCTGGTGGCGATCAAGAAGATCCTGCCGCACCTCGCGGTCGACCGGTCGTTCGTCGAGATGTTCATCGACGAGGCGCGCATCACCGCGCAGCTCGATCACCGCCATATCGTTCAGGTCTTCGAGCTCGGCACCGATGCCGACACGCCGTACATCGCGATGCAGTACGTCGATGGGCTCGACGTGCTCGCGCTGCTCCGCGAGTGCGCGCGCAGCCAGATCCGCCTGCCGGCCGACCTCGCGGCGCTGATCGCGCGCGACGTGCTCGACGCGCTCGACTACGCGCACCACGCGCTCGACGCCGCCGGCCGCCCGCTCGGCATCATCCACCGCGACATCTCGCCCGGCAACGTGCTGCTGTCGTGGCGAGGCGACGTCAAGCTCACCGACTTCGGCATCGCGCGCGCCGCCGAGCGCCGCCACAAGACCGAGGCCGGCAAGCTCAAGGGCAAGTACGGCTACATGTCGCCCGAGCAGGTCTCGGGCAGCGAGATCGACATCCGCTCCGATGTGTTCTCGGTCGGCATTCTGCTCGCCGAGATGATCATGGCGCGGCGGCTGTTCACGTCGACCAACGACCTCGACATCCTGCTCATGGTGCGCGACGCGCGCCTCGACCGGTTGCACAAGTACGCGTCGGAGTTCCCCGTCGAGCTGCGCGTGCTGACCGCGCGCGCGCTGCAGCGCCGCCCCGAGGACCGCTGGGACAGCGCGGGCGACTTCCGCGATGCGCTCGACGAATGGATCCGGCGCACCACGCGCGTGTCGACGCGCAACCTCGCCACCTTGCTCGGCCAGGTGATCAACGCGCCGACCGCCGACCTCGAGGGCGTGGTCGCGCGGCCGGCCGACGACAAGAATGCGCTGTCGGGGCCGCTGACCCGCATCCACCAGGCCAAGGCCGAGGCCGACGCCGCGCGGGCGCGCGCGGAGTTCATCGCGGGCGAGGCCATCCCGCTCGGCGTGACCGGCGATCCGGCGTCGAGCGGCGTGATGCAGGTCGAGGCCGACGACGACGTCGCCGCCGAGGCGGTCGAGATCCCCACCGGGCCGCGCGAGACCGGCGAGATCGCGCAGCAACCGATCCTGCGCGTGGTCTATCAGCTGGCGCGGGCCAGGAGCACGGGGATGCTCGCGCTCGAGGGCCGCGCCGGCGTGTTCAAGGAAGCGTTCTTCGTCGAGGGCCAGCCGCAGTTCGTCAGCTCCAACGTCGAGGGCGAGCGGCTCGGCAACTACCTCATCCAGCAGGGCGCGCTGACCCCGCAGGCGCTGCAGCGCGCGATGGCGGTCGTGCACCACTTCGGCGGGCGGCTCGCGGACACGCTGGTCGGCCTCGACATCCTCGACCCGCTCGAGGCGTACCGGCTGCTGGCCAAGCAGGTCGCCGCCAAGCTGATGGACGCGTTCTCGTGGCAGAAGGGCCGATATACCTGGACGCCGCGCCACCCCAACCCGTGGAAGACGCGCTCGCTGCACCTCGACGCCTACCGCGTGATCGGCGCGGGCGCGGCGCTGCTCGGCGAGCCGCTGATCGAGGACTGGCTGTCGACCCACATCAAGGCGTTCATCGTGCGCGAGCCGATCCAGGACGGCGAGCTCGCGCAGTTCGGGCTGGGCGATGCGCTGCTCAAGGTGTACTCGCTGCTCGACGGGCGGACGCGGCTCGGCGAGCTCGCGGGGCGCGTGCGGTCGCCCGAGGCGCGGATCAATCTCCTGCGTTTGACCTACCTGCTCGTGCAGACCGATCTCGCGCGCCTGTCGTGACCGCCATCCTCACCGTTCAGGCGCTCGAGAAGCGGTTCGGGACGCGCCGCGTGCTCGACGGTGCGTCGTTCGCGGTGCACGAGCGCGATCGCATCGGGATGATCGGCGCCAACGGTGCGGGCAAGTCGACCTTGCTCGAGATCGTCGTGCACCGGGCGATGGGAGGCGACGATCCGGCGCTGGTCCCCGACGCGGGGCTGGTGACCTGGAAGCGCGACCTGGCGCTCGAGTACGTCGCGCAGGAGCCGGCGCTCGACCCGGCGGCGACGGTGGGCGCGGTCGTCGCGCGCGCGGGCGTGCCCGACCACGAGGTCGCGGCGATCGCGACGGCGCTCGAGCTGCCGCCGGCGGCGCAGATCATCTCGACGCTGTCGCTCGGCGAGCGGCGGCGGGTGGCGCTGGCGCGCGCGCTGCTCGGGCGCGCCGACGTGCTCGCGCTCGACGAGCCGACCAACCACCTCGACGCCACCACCGTCGAGTGGCTCGAGACGCGGCTCGCGGCGTGGCCGGGCGCGCTGATCGTCGTGACCCACGACCGCTACTTCCTCGATCGCGTGGCGACCCGCATCCTCGAGGTCGATCGCGGCAAGGTCTATAGCTACGAGGGCGACTACGCCGAGTTCATGCTGATCCAGGCCGAGCGCCTGGCGACCGAGGCGGAGGCCGAGTACCAGCGGACGTCGTTCATCCGGCGCGAGATCGACTGGATCCGGCGCGGGCCGCCGGCGCGCACCACCAAGGCCAAGGCGCGCATCGATCGGTTCGATGCTGCGATGGCCGCCGCGCCGGCCGCCGACGACAAGCGCGCCGAGACCTTGGCGCTGCGGCTGCCGAGCGGGCCGCGCCTGGGCAGCACGATCGTGGAGCTGTCGCGCGTCGGCAAGTCGCTCGGCGGCAAGCTCCTGTTTCGCGACCTCACGCTGGTGATGAAGCCGGGCGATCGGATCGGCATCGTCGGGCCCAACGGCGTCGGCAAGACCACGCTGGTGCGGACCATCCTCGGCCTGGAGCCGCCCGACACCGGCGAGGTCACGCTCGGCATCAACACGCGGCCGGCGTATCTCGAGCAGGGCCGCAGCGAGCTGCGCGACGAGTTGACCGTGCTCGACGAGGTCGGCGATGGCTACGACTTCGTGGACCTGCCGACCGGCAAGATCCACGTCCGCAGCTTCCTGCGCCAGCTCGCGTTCCCCGACACCGTCGCCGACACCAAGGTCGGCCAGCTCTCGGGCGGAGAGCGCAACCGCGTGCAGCTCGCGCGCCTCCTGCGCCGCGGCGGCAACCTGCTCGTGCTCGACGAGCCGACCAACGACCTCGACTTGCCGACGCTGGGCGCGCTCGAGGACGGCCTGCTCCACTTCGCGGGCTGCGCGCTGATCGTCTCGCACGACCGCTGGTTCCTCGACCGCGTCGCGACCGCGATCCTGGCCTTCGAGGGCGACGGCAAGGTCACGCTCTACGAGGGCAGCTACACGTTCTACACCGAGCGGCGCCCGCGG
>DATIPJ010000062.1:0-7200 GCA_035472155.1 Kofleriaceae bacterium | reverse complement strand
GTATGGGAGAGTCTCATCGCGAATTTGGGAAGAGGTACAATGAGTCGGATGAAAGCTATAGCTTGTTGCATGTGCATGTTCCTCGTCGGTGCAGGGCCCGCGGCCGCCGACGCGGGAGGTCAACCAAAGTCGTTGCACATGCGTTCTCGTCCTCAGTCCGCAGGTCAGTCTGCGGCCGCGCGTTCCGGCAAGAATGTCGCGCAAGCACCGTCGCCTGATCAGCCCGCGCCCGACGGCGCACAGCCCGGCGGCGACAAGAGTGGTAATCCGGCCGCGCCCGCAGCGAACGAGCCCGCGGCGTCGAGTCCCGACGCTGCTGCGGCCACTGTGGTGCCGGCCGGTGTACAAGCATCAGAGATGACCGAGGCCGAGTTCGAAAAGCTCGCCGAGCAGACCACGCAAGAAGAGGTCATCGTCGTCACTGGCTCGACGATCGCGCGCAAGACCCTCACCACGCCCGCGCCGCTCAGCATCCTGAGCCGCGAGACGCTGGCCGCCGCGGGCCGCGCGACGGTGGGCGATATCATCCAGACCCTGCCGGCCCAGCAGAACGGCATCAACGCGCAGACCAACAACGGCGGCGACGGCTCGACCCGCGTCGACATCCGCGGCCTCGGCAACGCGCGCACGCTGACCCTGATCAACGGCCGCCGCGTCGTGCCGAGCGGCCAGGGCGCCAACTCGTCGGTCGACGTCAACACGATCCCGCTCGCCGTGATCGAGCGCGTCGAGGTCCTCAAGGACGGCGCCTCCGCGGTCTATGGCTCGGACGCGATCGGCGGCGTGGTCAACATCATCACGCGCACGGACCTCGATGGTACCGAGGCCGCGCTGTACACCGGTGGCACCTCGCACGGTGACGGCTTCGTGTACGACGCCAGCTTCGTGTCGGGCTACAACTCCGATAACAAGAAGGGCAACATCATCTTCTCTGCCGGCGTTCAGCGCCAGAAGCCGGTGTTCGCAGGCGACCGCGGGTTCTCGTCGTACGACATGACGTACGACTTCGCCAACAAGACCGAGATCCGCGGCGGCTCGACCGCGACGCCGGGCGGCCGCATCAACACCCAGGCGATCGACACCAACGGCGATGGCAAGCCCGACACGATGGAGCTGTGCGGCGCCGGCGTCCAGTACTGCACGATCGACGGCAACGGCGGATTCCGTCCGTTCGTGACGCCCGATGATCTCTATAACTTCCAGCCGGTGAATTACCTGTACACGCCGTCGTCTCGCTACAACCTGTACAGCGCCGGCAGCTACAAGCTGCGCGATGAGGTCTCGACGTTCTTCGAAGGCAGCTACCTGAACCGCAAGAGCGATCAGCAGCTCGCCCCGGAGCCGTTCAGCAACGCGGTCGTGATCTCCAAGGACAGCATCTACAACCCGCTGGGCGCGAACGTCATCGGCTACCAGCGCCGGCTCGACGAGTTCGGGCCGCGGCGCTCGCTTCAGAGCGTGAACACGTTCCGCCTCGTCGGCGGCTTCAAGGGCAAGGTTCCGGACGACGTCGAGGTGTTCAAGAACTTCAAGTGGGAAGTCTCGTACAACTACGGCCGTAACGACGCCGATCAGCAGAACGTCGGCAACCTGATCAAGAGCCGGCTCGCCGCCGCGCTCGGCCCGAGCTTCATCAACGCGCAGGGCGTTGCGACCTGCGGCACGCCGGCCAAGCCGATCGCCGGCTGCGTCCCGATGAACATCCTCGGTGGTGCCGGTGCGATCAGCCCGGACGCCGCGAAGTACGTGACCTACACCGGCGTGAGCAACGGCTTCAGCCAGCAGCAGACCCTGCTGGCGCAGGCCAACGGTCGGATCGCGACCCTGCCCAACAACGGCGATATCTCGCTCGCGTTCGGCGGCGACTTCCGCAAGGAAGCCGGTGGCTCGACGCCCGACCCACTGACCGCCACCGGTGACACCACCGGCAACGCGTCGGCGCCGACCAAGGGCTCGTACGACGTGGTCGAGGGCTTCGGCGAGCTGTCGCTGGTGCCCATCAGCGGCAAGAAGTTCGCCGAGTGGGTCGAGATCAACCTCGCCGCCCGCGGCTTCCACTACAACACGTTCGGGAACGGCGTCACCTGGAAGGCCGGCGCGCTGTTCCGCACGATCAACGGCATCGCGGTCCGCGGCACGTACTCGACCGCGTTCCGCGCGCCGTCGGTCCTCGAGCTCTACCAGGGCAAGCGCGACAGCTTCCCGTCGACCCAGGACCCGTGCGACACCAAGCCGCGCGGCGTGGTCGTGACGCTGGACCCGGCGGTCGCCGATCAGTGCATGGCGCAGGGCGTGTCGCCCACCGCGGTGTTCGGCACCACGCAGCAGCGCACGGTGGGCGGCGGCAACACCGAGCTCAAGGCCGAGACCGCCAAGGTGGTCACCGCCGGCGTCGTGTTCGAGCCGCCCCAGGCCAAGGGCCTGTCGATGACCGCGGACTACTGGCGGATCGACATCGACCGGGCGATCCAGGCGCTGGGCGCCACCGTGATCCTCGCGAACTGCTACAACCACGGTGTCCAGTCGTACTGCGACCAGATCCATCGCAATCCGAACCTCGGCAATGCGATCGACTTCATCGATAATCCGATTGCCAATGTCGGTGGTACGGCGACCTCGGGTATCGACTTTGCGATTGGCTATGATCACAAGTTCGACCGCATCGGCCGGTTCCACGAGCAGATCGAGTCGCAGTACCTGCTCAAGTACAACCTCGACAACACCTCGCAGGTCCTGCACGGCGCCGGTAACTACGACCTCAATGCGCGGCCGCACATCAAGGCGAACTTCTCGTCGATGTGGCAGCACCCGAGCGGTGTCGGCGCCGGCTTCAACCTGCGCTACATCGGCAAGTTCAAGGAGTGCGACCAGAACAACTGCAACGGCGGCGCGCCGTCGCGCGAGGTCGACCAGTGGTACAAGGCCGACCTGTTCGGTAGCTACGCGATCAAGACCCCGGCCGGCGTGACCTCGCTGACCGTCGGCGTGAACAACGTGATGGACCGCAATCCGCCGCTGATCTACATCGGCTTCCAGGCCGACTCGGATTCGCCGACCTACGATTACATGGGCCGGTTCTTCTACGCCCGCATGGCGCAGACGTTCTAGCGGATGTAGCTCGCCGGGTCTTCGATCCGCTGCGCGAGCAGCTGGAGCGACCTGGCGCAGTAGAGCCCGTCCTCGACGCGCTCGTCGAACGTGTAACGCAGCGTGAGCTGCGGCCGGGCGACGACCTGGCCGTTGACGACGTCGGCGGTCTCGCGGACCTGGCCGATGGTGACGAACAGCGGGCAGTTGCCGTGCTCGAACAGGTGGTGGTAGGCGGCGTCGATGCGCAGGCTCCCCAGGTTGGCGACGAACGCGCTGGCGTACATCGGGTCGGTGTCGACGAGCGAGCGCGGTGCGAGACCCCAGCTGTACAGCCGCTTCATGACGCCGATCAGGAAGCTGAGCAAGAAGCCGGGCAGCGCGAGCAGGATGCTGAGCTCCTTGTCGATCGCCGACGGGCGGTCGGAGCGAGCGCCGGCGATCTCGCCGGTCAGCTCGCGTACCATGGCGTCGAATGCCTCGCCGGGCGGGAACTGGCGCTTGACGGTTGCGAGCGGCGCCTCGTCGGACATCTGCTTCTTGGCGGCGAACGACAAGAACACGCCGCGGCGCTGGTAGGTGCGGCGGCGGATCGTGAATCGGTTCAGCCGGTCGCGCTCGTGCAGCACCGAGGCCAGGCCGTGGAGGACGAGGTGGAACACGGTGATCCGCGCGGCCCCGGCGGCGTTGCGCTCGGCGATCCACGGCAGCGTGCGCGTCAGATCGAGGTGCTGCTCGAAGTACACGGCCGACTCGTTCCGGCCGCGCATCAGGAACGCCATCATCCGCCGGTACGGTGGCGGGGTCACGCGGACGCCGTCGTGAGGACCAAACATGCGCGGACAGTAACGTGCCGCGCCGCGGATGCGCGCCTACCAGAGGTCGAAGTCGAAGCCGATGCCGGCCTGGACGATGAGCGGGTTCACGTCGACCGTCATCTTGGCGGTCCCGACCTCGACGCTGTCGAAGATCGGCAGGCCGGGCGTCTTCACGTTGATGTGGCTGACCTCGGCGTGCGCCGTCATGAAGGCGACGAACTTGATGTCGAGGCGCGCGTAGATCGAGCGCGAGATCCGCGCATCGATGCCGCCCTGCAGCACGAGGCCCGGCGCCGGGTCGATCGTCATCTCCGGCTGGTTGACCTCGGTGAGGAGCGGATTGGTGACCTTGGCGTTGCGCGAGAACAGCACACTGGGGCCCGCGCCGATGTAGGGCCAGACGACGCGCGAGATCGGCGGGCGGTAGGTCGCGGTCAGCACGAGCGGCACGGCGGTGGTCTCGCCGAGATCGGAGCCGAGCGGACCGACGCCGGTGGGGATGCCAAGCGCCGTCGGAGCGAGCGAGGTGGTCGCCAGGGTGCCCGTGGCCTCGAGCTTCACCGTGAACGGTGGGCCGAGCACGCCTTCGACCGACCATCGCCGGCTCGCCGTCGGCAGTACGTAGCCGATGATCACGGCGGGGATGACGGCCGAGCCGATCCTCGCGCCGGAGCCTGCGATCGGCCCATCGTGCACGGCGAGGCTGGCGGGGCCGTCGACGTCGACGAGCTCGAGCTCGCGCGACGAGGAGATCGGCTTGATCAGCGCGCCACCCGCGCGCACGTAGAACCGGCGGCGATCGGGCTGGAGGTCGTCGGGCGCGGGCTGGGCGGGCGGGGCCGGCTGCGCGTGGGCCGCGGTAGGCCACACGGCGCCGAGGGCTGCCGCCGCGGCGATGAGCTGCAACGCGCGCGCGGCCGGCGTCATCGGTCACCTCCGCGCAGTGGCGGCGAGGTGAGCTGAAGCTTCAGCTCGCCTCGTGGGATCAGCATCTGGACCGCGCCCACCACGCCCCCGCCCGAGATGTTCACGGTGAGCGGGACGTCGGCGAGGTTGGAGACCGCGATCGCGATCCGCCCGTCGGCGAGAAATCGCAATGGGCCGCGGAGCGCGATCGTCAGCGGCTTGGCGTGCAGGTCGTGGCCGAGCAGCGGGAGCTGCATATCCGGCGCGTCGAGATAGACGTCGAGCGAGAGAACGAGCGTGGGCGTGCCGCTATCGATGATGTAGCCTGTGACCGTGCCGCCGGCCGGCTCGCGTACGCGCAGGACGAGCGGGCCGGTGATCGTGTTGATCGTGATCGTGCTCGCGCCGATGACCGCCGTGGCGTCGAGCGGCAGCGAGGTCGCGAGCATCAGCTGGGGTGACAGCGCCACCGGAATGCAGCTCGCCGCCGTGGCGCCGCCGGGCAGCGCGCAGTTGCGCGCGAGCGGCAAGAGCTCGATGGGGATCGCGCCCGAGACCGCCATGCAGGCGTCGGGCTCGGCGGTCGCCGGCACGCAGTCCGGGACCGGGAAGCGCGCTGCGGTGACCACGCCGGTGGTCCCGGTGATCCGCAGCGCCACGCGGTTATCGACCGCGGCGAGCTCGCCGGCCTCGAGGGTCCCCGAGCCGTTGGCATCGGCGACCGGCGCGGTCTCCATCGTCGTGCGCGCCGCCGCGCTGGGTGCGGCGCCGGTGAAGTCGATCACCAGGTTCGAGCGCAGGAGGGCGCCCATGGCATCGCGGTGCAACGAGCTGAAGCTCGCCGCGACGCCGTTCTGGCCGCAGATCTCGTCGGCCCCGCAGCTCGCGTCGACGCCCGAGACCAGGGTCAATCGATAGCGCTGCCCGACGCGCCACGGTGTGTCGGGCACGAACGACAGCGCACGGTCGCGCACCCGGAGCGTGCCGGCGACCGGCTGGAGGCACGCGCCGCCGCCGTCGATCTCCTCGATCCGTACGCTGCCGCGATCGCACGCCGCCGCGCGGGTCACCGACGTCGGTGCCGGCGCCTGCGTGAACCGCACGTCGATCGCGTCGTTCGCGGCGAGCGAGAACACGGGGTAGTTGTCGTCGGGGCTGCCGCTCGTCAGGCAGTGCCCGGGCGTGGTGTCACCGCCGCCGGTGAGCGCGCACGGCGCGCCGGGGTGCACCGACACCACGGTCAGCGGCGTCGTGGTCGCGAGCCGGACCGGGGTCGAGAACGCCGGCGCCGCGGTGGCCGGCAGCCGGTTCCCCGCGAGGTCGGCCACGTCGGTCAGCGCGACGCGGAGGCTCGCGTTCGACGGCAAGGGTGCGAGCGGGCGGATCGCCAGCGCCGCGCCGTGGCTCTCGAGCACGCTCGCGATCGGCGCCCCGGCGGCGGTCTCGAGGCGAACGCCGCCGGCGCGCGCCTGATCGAGGTCGACCGGCTCGCTGAACAGCAGCTCGACCGCGGTGTCGGCCGATAGCGGATCGGCGGTGCCGCTGGGCAGCGCTGCGAGCAGCACCGGCGCGGTGCGATCGGTGTCTGGCGCTGCCGCGGCGTCGCTGATCATCTCCAGCACGAGGTTGGTCGCGGCCCGGGTCACGCCGAGCAGATCGAGATCGATCGAGAGCACCGCTTCGAGGTCGAGCACGCCATCGGTGGCGACCACGACACCGGAGCCCTGCACGCCGAGGACGGTCTGGGTCAATGCCGCGTTGCCGGCGGCATCGACCGAGTACACGGCGAGATCGAGCGCGAGATCGGCGAGCAGCGGCGCGCGCTCGTTGTCGGGGCGCAGGGTCGCCGGCTGCCGCGGGTTGCGGCGGATCTGCCCGTCGGCGTCGGTGAGCAGCTCGATCACGATGTCGCCGGTGGACAGCCCCGCCGGAAGCTCGCCGCCCAGCTTCACGTCGAGGGCGCGGGCGCGCAGTCGCTGGCCGCGGCGGATCGTGAACGCGAGCGGTCCGCCGAGCGCAGGATCGCCGAGCTCGACCTCGAGCGCACTGGGCAGCACCTCGACGGACTGCGCGCCGATCAGGGCGCTCTCGATCGCGATCGCGTTGTGATCGCCGCCCGCGTGCGCGCTCGCAGGGCCGGGGTCGCCGGCGGCGCGCGTGCGCAGCGTCTGGACGAGCGCCGGGGTGGCGTGGCTGCGCTGCGGGGTGAACGCGAACGTCGTCGGAGTTGCGGCCTGCCCGCCGAGGTCGGCCAGCGCGCCGCCGATCCTCAGCTGGTACTGCGTGCCCGCGACCAGATCCGCGAGCGGATCGATCGACACGTGAATGCCGCCCGCGTACAGCGTTGCGGGGACCTCCATGCCGGATGTGCTTTCGACGAGCTCGATCG
>DATIPJ010000061.1:0-5189 GCA_035472155.1 Kofleriaceae bacterium | reverse complement strand
CACCGCGCTCGTGGCGGCCGCGTCCGGCGACGACCCGACGACGCGCGACGCGGCACTTTCGCTGCTCGGCGACCGCGGCGATGCGCCGGCCACCTCGGCGCTCGTCGATCTCGCGCTGGCGACCGAGCTCGCGCACCCGGTACACCGGACGCTGTCCCAGCCCGGCGCGGCGCGGGTCGAGGCGCTCGCGCTCCGGCTCGCCGCCGCCGACGATCGGGCGGCGGGGATCCTGGTCGCGGCGCTCGCCCGCATGGGCGACGACGTCGCGATCGCGGCGCTGTTCGATGCGCTGGCCTCGGAGAACCCGGCCGCGCGCCGCACCGCCGCCGCGGCGCTGGTCGGGATCGGCGCCGAGGGCGCCCGCGCCGCCGTGGCCGGGCGCGCGCTCTCCGACCCGGATCCCGAGGTCCGCAGGGTCTGTATCGCCATGAGCGCCGATCCGCCGTGAGCGAGCTGACGCCCCAGCTGTTCGCCGTGTTCGCGAGCCTCGTCGAGCAGCGCGCGGGGCTCCACTATGGCCCCGCCGATCGCGAGCTGTTCAGCTCGAAGCTCGTCGCGCACGCCGCGGAGCGCGGTCACGACGTCCTGCTCGACTACTACTACCAGCTGCGCTACGACGACGAGTCCGGGGCCGAGATCGCGAGCCTGATCGAGGCGCTCCTGGTGCACGAGACCTACCTGTTTCGGGAGCTCCCGGCGCTGAGCGAGTTGGTCGATCGTCACCTCGTGCCGATCGTCCAGACCGGCAAGCGCGCCCGCGTGTGGTCGGTCGCGAGCTCGACCGGCGAGGAGCCGTACACGCTGGCGATGCTGCTCGACGACCGCGGCGTGCTCGGCGACGTGGACATCCTCGCGAGCGACATCAGCCCGGCGGCGATCGAACGCGCCCGCGGTGGCATCTTCGGTCGGCGCTCGCTGCGCGACGGCTATCCCGCCGAGCTGGCGGCGCGCTACACAGAGGTCAGCGCGCGCGGTGTCAGTGTGGCCCCGCGGATCCGCCAGGCGGTGCAGTTCCAGACCATCAATCTCGTCGAGCCGCTCCCGCCGGGGCTCGGCCAGCTCGACGCGATCCTGTGCCGCAACGTCCTGATCTACTTCCGCGACGAGCAGATCCTGCGCGTGATCGACCAGCTGGCGGATCACCTCGTGCCCGGCGGCCTGCTCGCGGTCGGGGTCTCCGAGTCGCTGCTGCGGTTCGGCACGCGCCTGGTGTGCGAGGAGCGCGGCGGCTCGTTCTTCTATCGGTGCGCGCGATGACCCGGCCGCGTGTGCTCGTCGTCGACGACTCCGCGTTCGCGCGGACCGTGCTATCGCGCGTGCTCCGCGCGAGCGGCGAGATCGACGTCGTGGCGACCGCGCGCGACGGCCGCGATGCGCTCGAGCGGATCGCGGAGCTCGATCCCGACGTGGTCACCCTCGATCTCACGATGCCGGAGCTCGACGGCATCGGCGTCCTGCGTGCGCTCGGCGGCCGGCCGCGCCCACGCGTGCTCGTGGTCAGCATCTCGGGGGTCGAGACCGAGCTCGGCCTCGAGGCGCTCTCCCTCGGGGCGGTCGACGTGATCACCAAGCCCACCGCGCAGGCCAGCGATCGCCTGCTCGAGCTCGGCGATCAGCTGATCGCCAAGGTGATCGCGGTCTCGCGCCCGTCGGTTGCCCCGGTGGCGTCGCCCGCGCTGGCGGCCCCGCGCCGCTCGGCGCGCGCCCCGACCGAGCTGATCATGATCGGAACGTCGACCGGGGGACCACAGGCACTCACCCTGCTGATCGCCGGCCTGCCGGCCACGCTGGCGGCTCCCGTCGCGGTGGTGCTTCACATTCCGGTCGGCTACACGCAGGGGCTCGCCGCGCGGCTCGACAAGCTATCTCCGCTGCGCGTCGTCGAGGCTCACGATGGCCTCGCGCTGGTCCCGGGCGTCGTCGCGCTCGCGCGCGGCGGCATGCACCTGCACGTCGAGCGCGATGGCACCGCCCTGCGCGCGCGGCTGTCGGCGCTGCCGGCCCGATCGTTCATTCCATCGGTCGACGAGCTGTTTTGCACGGGCGCCGAGGTGGTGGGCGCTCGCGCACTGGGGGTCGTCCTCACCGGCATGGGCGACGACGGACTGGCGGGCGCGCGCGCGATCGCCGCCGCGGGGGGAACACTGTTAACCGAAGCGGCATCTACCTGTGTCGTGTATGGTATGCCGCGCTCGGTGTACGACGCAGGGCTCGGTGCACGGGCGATTCCACTCGATCACATGGCGCAGGAGATCGCGGCGTATGGAGAGTAAGGTCGTGTGCCCACGGGCGTGACTCGATTGCCGTTGGTCTGGCTCGTCGACGACAGCCGGACCCAGGTCGCGTTCACTGAACACGCGCTCGGGGCCGGTTATCAGTTCGAACGCTTCGACGACGGTCCGAGCGTGATCCAGCGCCTCAGCGAGACGCCGATCCTTCCGGACCTGCTGCTGCTCGACTGGGTGATGCCCGGTCTGTCGGGCGACGAGGTCTGCCGGTTCCTGCGCGCGAACCCCGCCACGCGCGAGCTCCCGATCGTCATCGTGACGGCGTCGCGCGTCGAGACCCAGGACATCGTGTGTGCGCTCGACAGCGGCGCCAATGACTACGTCGCCAAGCCGTTCGTGGCCGAGGAGCTGCGCGCCCGCGTCAGCGCGGTGCTGCGCGCGCATCACAGCAAGCTGGCGTCGGAGCGGGAGCGGCTGCGCATCACCGCGATCAACAGGCTCGCTCGCGCGCTGTTCGAGGCCGGCAGCAGCATCGAGGCGATCCTGCGCGTCCTGGCGGACACCCTGGTCGAGAAGCTGTGCGACGGTTGCGCCGCGACGCTGATGATCGAGTCGGGCACCGGCAGCATGGTCGCGCGGCACCGCACCGATCAGGGCGCCGCGCTGCTCGAGGCGCTCGCCGGTCTCACCGATCCCGTCGTCCGCGAGTTCGCCAGCTCCGAGCAGGCGCTCGCCGGTCTGCCGCAGTGCTACGGCGACTACGTGCGCGCGCTGGGCCTGCGCGGCCTGGCGGTGATGTCCATCCCGGTGCGCGGGCTCGCGCACGGTGTCATCACGCTGACGCGCGATCCGCCGTCGGAGCCATTCGACCGCTACGACCTCGCGGCGATCGAGACGTGCCTCGAGCACGCCGGGCTCGCGCTCGAGGCGGCGATCCGGTCCGAAGCCGAGCGCAAGACCACGCGGTTTCACGAGGAGATGCTCGGCATCGTGGGGCACGACCTGCGCAACCCGCTCTCCGCGATGGGCGTCGGGATCGAGCTCTTGCGGATCCGGATCACGGATCCGGACAGCGAGCGAGTGCTCGGCCGGCTCGAGAACAGCGCACGCCGGATGACCACGATCGTCGATCAGCTGCTCGACGTGACGCGCGCGCGGCTCGGCACCGGGATCCCGATCGAGCGCCACGCGCTCGGGCTCCGGCCGCTGATCGCCGGCGTGCTCGACGAGCTCCGCCTGGTCTACCGGACCACGGTGTTCGAGCTGCGCGGCGACGATGTCGAGGGCGCGTGGGATGGCAACCGGCTGGGCCAGGTGGTGTCCAACCTCGCCAGCAACGCCGCGCTGTACGGCAAGCCCGGCGGTCCGGTGGTGTTCGAGCTGGCGCAGGCCGACGGCGTGGCGACGATCGCGATCTGGAACCCGATCCGCGACGCTCCGATCCCCGACGGCGTGCTCCAGACGCTGTTCGATCCGTTCCAGCGCGGCCGCGGCCGCGAGCACCCCGGCGGGCTCGGGCTCGGCCTCCACATCGTGCGCGAGATCGTGCGCGCGCACGGCGGAACGATCGACGTCGCCTCGTCGGCTGCGGGCACCACGTTCCGCGTCGCGCTGCCGCTCGCGCTCGACGCCGCCGCCCCGTCCGACCGGTCGTGAACACGCGAAAGTCGCCGGAAGCTCGACCGGGACCTTGACCGCTGCGGCCGCGTACGCGACCGTCGCGCGGCTGACAGGGGCGCTCGCCGGATCCGACCCACACCAAGGGGCCAGCTGATGTCGACGGTCGAACAGGAAAGCACGCACCTGCGGCAAGAGCTGGGTCTCACGGACCTGGTCCTCACGCAGATCATGTATGTCGTCGGCCTGTCGTGGGTGGGCACAGCGGGGAAGCTGGGCACGTCACAGATCCCGTTCTGGCTCGCCGCCATGGCGCTGTTTTACGCGCCGCAGGCGATCGTCGTCGTGCACCTGGCGCGGAGGTTTCCCCTCGAGGGCGGGCTCTACCAGTGGGCCAAGCTCGGGCTCAACGAGGGCATCGCGTTCCTGCTCGGATGGACGCTCTGGATCTACGCGATCATCTTGCTCGGCGAGCTCGGCATCTCGGTCGCCAACGCGCTGATCTACGCGATCGGGCCGAGCGCGCAGTTCCTGTCGGAAAACAAGGCCTTCATGGGCGCGGTGAGCGGCGTGCTGCTCGGCGTCATCGTGGTGACGTCGATCCTCGGCCTGCGGACCAGCAAGTGGGTGCACAACGCCGGCGGTGTGCTGCTCATCATCGCGTTCGCGATCCTCGTGGCGCTGCCGCTGATCAACGTCGCGAGCGGCAACTTGCGCGAGTACCACCCGCTCGAGATGACCGCGCCGGCGCTCACGCTCTTGAACCTCAACATCTTCGGCCGGCTCGCGGTCGGCGGGCTGTCGGGCTTCGAGTACGTGGCGGTGCTCGCCGGCGAGACCAGGAACGCGCGCCGCAACATCGCGCTCAGCGTGATCATCGCAGCGCCGATCATCGCGCTGATGTTCATCCTGGGGACGTCGGCGGTGCTGGCGTTCACCGCGCCCGAGGACATCGATCTGATCGGCCCGATCCCGCAGGCGATCCGCAAGGGCCTGGGCTCGATGGGCTGGGCCGCGGTGCTGATTCCGATCGCGGTGATGGCGACGGCCGCGCGCACGTTCGGCAACTCGAGCCTGCTGTTCACCGCCACGTCGCGCATGCCGATGGTCGCCGGCTGGGACCGGCTGATCCCGGAGTGGTTCGCGCGGCTGCACCCGCGGTTTCGTACGCCGGTCAACTCGATCCTCTTCATCGGCGCGTGCGCGCTGGTGTTCGCGGCGCTCGGCATGACCAACGTCGGGCTGCAGGAGGGCTTCCAGCTGCTGCAGAGCTCGGGCGGCATCCTCTATGGCTTCAGCTACCTCGTGCTGTTCGCGGTGCCGATCGTCGGCCTGGCCCGCACC
>DATIPJ010000060.1:0-3054 GCA_035472155.1 Kofleriaceae bacterium | reverse complement strand
ACTCGGCCCTCGGCCACGAGAGCAAGGCGCGCACGATCGCCCAGCTCCTCGCCGTCCTCGAGCCCCTCGACGCCGGCCTCGCCGACCGCATCGCCGCCACCCTGGCCCGCTTCGGCGTCGGCATCATCGCCAACCAGGTCGAGACCGGCGCCGACGGCGCCGCGCTGGCCCGCATGTCCCCCCTCATCCAGGACCACCTCGCCACCCCGGCACCGGTCATCGCCACCCTCCGTCGCTCGCCCGCCCTCTCGGGCGGCCTGCGCGCCGGCACCGGCACCCTGGCCGGCTCCGACGACACCGGTGCCGCCTTCCGCAAGCTCGCCCTGCGCCTGCTCCACACCGACCTCGCCGTCCTCCGCGGCGCCGAGCGCACGGCGACCCACGCCACGCTCCCCCTCTGGATCGAGCGCGACGTCGCGGTCCTCGAGCGCTGAGCCCGTCGCGAGCGATCAGCTCAGGGCTTCGGCGACGATGCGGGCGGGGCCGGCGGCGTCGGCAGTGGCGAGGGCGCGCTCGCGCTGGTCGCGGCGCTGCTGGTCGCTTGCAAGGAAGGCGAGGAGCTCGGCGCGGAGGGCCGCGTCGGTGAGCTGCGACCAGGAGCGGCCGCCGGCGATGAGGCCCGCGCGGACCTGGGCGCGAGCGCCGGCGACCTGGTCGGGGACGATGGCGAAGGCGAGGGCGGGGCAGCCCAGGTAGGCGAGCTCGCCCAGGGTGCCGCCGGCGGAGCAGATGGCGGCGTCGGCGCGGGCGAACAGGCCGCCCAGGTCGTCGGCGTCGCGGACGAGGTCGACGGTGTGGCCGGCGGCGGTTGCGGCGGCGGCGGCGGCGGAGAGGGCGGGGAGGTCGCGGAAGCCCGGGCCGGCAACGACGATGAGATCGAGGAGGCGGTCGGTGGGGAGGACGCGCAGGGTGCGCGCGGTGGCGCCGACCGGGTCGCTGCCGCCGAAGGTGACGACGACGCGCAGCCGCGGGGTCGGGATCGGGTGACAGGCGCCGCGCGCGTAACGGCGCATCGCGTGGCGCAGCATGAGGTAGCGGCGGCCGAGGAGGCGCCGGCCCGCGGCCGGATAGCCGTCGCCGAGGGAAGGGGCGTGGAAGTTGTGGTTGACGATGGCGTGGACCGGCAGGGGAACCTCGCCCAGGTCGTCGATGAGGACGCTGCGGATGCCGCGCGCGGCGAGGGTCGGGAGCAGCGTGCCTGCGAGCGCGGAGCCGTCGACCACGACCGCGCGCACGCGCGGCTCGGCCGCGGCCGCGAACAGGTCGTCGGGAGCCCACGCGCGGACCTGCGCGGTGATGCCCTGGCGCTGCGTCCAGGCGGCGACCGCGTCATCGCCGCCGAACATGGCGATCGCGTCTGCGCCCGCGCGCTCGACCTCGTGAATCAGCGCCGAGAGGCGGGCGACGTGGCCAAACCCGAGGTCGTGCGACGCGTCGGCGCGCAGGACGATCGCGGGTCTGGCAGCCGAGGTCATGCGACCCGCTCCACCATCTCGCGCGTGGCGGCCAGGTCGAGCCGCGGCTCGGCGCGGTCGCTCGAGTAGACGAAGTCCTCGGGCACCGGGGTGCCCGGGCGCGTGCCGCTGAGGGTGGTGTGGAACTGGAACTCGGGCCAGATGACGAGGACGTCGCCCAGGTCGCTGGTGCGCCGCGCCTCCTCCGTCGAGATCAGCGTCTCGTGGAGCTTCTCGCCCGGTCGGATGCCGACCGACTTGCGCGGCACGCCCGGCGCGACGGCCTCGGCCAGGGTCTCGATGTCGGTGGTCGGCAGCTTCGGGATGAAGATCTCGCCGCCCGACATCAGCTGGAGGCCGCGCAGCACGAGGTTGATCGCCTGCGGCATCTCGATCCAGAACCGCGTCATCCGCGCGTCGGTGATCGTGAGCTGGCCGCGCTGGCGCTGCGAGCGGAACAGCGGGATCACGCTGCCCGCCGAGCCCATCACGTTGCCGTAGCGCACCACCGAGAACCGCGTCGTGCGGTCGCCGGCGTAGGCGTTGGCGGCGATCAGGAGCTTCTCCATGCACAGCTTGGTGGCGCCGTAGAGGTTGGCCGGCGAGACGGCCTTGTCGGTCGACAGCGCGATCACGCGCGGCACGCCGCAGCTCATCGCGGCCTCGATCAGGTTGCGCGCGCCGTGCACGTTGGTCTGCACGGCCTCGATCGGGTTGTACTCGCAGATCGGCACGTGCTTCATCGCCGCGGCGTGGACCACCACGTCGACGTCGCGCAGCGCGGTCTGCAGGCGGTCGCGGTCACGGATATCGCCGACGAAGAACCGCATGCGGCGGTCGGAGTAGTGGCGCTCCATCTCGTAGTGCTTCTGCTCGTCGCGCGAGAACACGATGACCTTGCGCGCGCGCGAGGACAGGGCGCGCTCGGCGAACGCGCGGCCGAACGAGCCCGTGCCTCCGGTGATCAGCACCGACTTGCCGTCGAGGATCGAGATCGACGCGGTGGTGGCGAGGCTGGGTGGGCTCATGGCGATTCTCCGAGGATGCGATGCAGCTCGCCGACGACGTGGCTCGCGTCGTCGGGGGTGAGCGCCGGATACAGCGGCAGTGACAGCGTCCGGGCGTAGTAGTGATCGGCGCCGGGGCGCGGCCGGCCGAGCTCGTCGGGGCAGCGCCGCGCGTGCAGCGGATGGTCGAGCAGCGGGATGTAGTGGACCTGGGTACCGATGCCGGCGGCGGCGAGCGATTGCATGACGCGCGCGCGCGTGGTGCCGAAGCGCGCGAAGTCGATCGCGACCGCGAACAGGTGATAGGCGGACTCGCGGTCGGCGGGCTCGGCCGGTGCATCGACGCCGCCTGTGCCGTCGGCGCCGAACACGCGGGCGATCTCGGCGCGGTAGTGCGCGGCGAGACGGCGGCGCGCGGCGAGAAAGCCGTCGAGCTTGGCGAGCTGCGAGAGGCCGAGCGCGGCGTAGATCAGGTGCAGCGCGGCGGTCCCGCTCGCGCAGACGGTGGCGTGCGGCGCGCCGAGCCAGGCGGCGAGCGCGGCCTCGAACCGTGCGACCAGCGGACCGCAGGTGAGCAGAGGTGAGCGCAGCGC
>DATIPJ010000059.1:0-7519 GCA_035472155.1 Kofleriaceae bacterium | reverse complement strand
GACGTCGGTGCCGATCGGCAAGGCGCTCGTCATGCTCGCCGTCCCGATGGTCATGGAGATGGTGATGGAGTCGATCTTCGCGGTGGTCGACGTGTTCTGGGTCGCCCACCTCGGCGCGGGCGCGGTGGCGGCCGTCGGCCTCACCGAGTCGATGATGATGATGATGATGATCCTCTACGCGATCGCGATGGGCGTCTCGATCGGCGTGATGGCGCTGGTCGCCCGCCGCGTCGGTGAGAAGGACGTCGACGCCGCCGGCCGAACCGCAGCCCAGGGCATCGTGCTCGGCCTCGCGATCGCCGCCGCGATCGGCATCGCCGGCGCGGCCCTGGCGCCCGATCTCATGCGCCTCATGGGCGCGGACGAGAGCGTCGTCTCCACCGGCAGCGGCTTCACGCGCGTGATGCTCGGCTGCAATGCATCCGTGTTCCTGCTGTTCCTGATCAACGCCGTGTTCCGCGGCGCCGGCGACGCGGCGCTCGCGATGCGCGCGCTGTGGCTGGGCAACATCCTCAACATCCTGCTCGGCCCGTGCTTCATCTTCGGCATCGGTCCGTTCCCCGAGCTCGGCGTCACCGGCGCCGCCGTCGCCACCAGCATCGGCCGCGGCATCGCCGTCCTCTACCAGCTCACGCTCCTCGCGCGCGGCCGCAGCAAGATCGCCATCGCGCGCAAGCACTTCGCGATCGACGTTCGCCTCATGGCCAGCGTCCTGCGCCTCGCCGCCTCCGCCACCTTCCAGATGCTGCTCATCATGACGAGCTACGTGGGCGTGATGCGCATCCTCTCGAGCTTCGGCAGCGACCCGCTCGCCGGCTACACGATCGGCTTCCGCATCCTCATGTTCGCCATGCTGCCGGCGTCGGGCCTCGCCAACGCGGCGGCCACCCTGGTCGGCCAGAACCTCGGCGCCAAGCAGCCCGAGCGCGCCGAGCGCGCCGTCTGGTACGCCTGCCTCGCCAGCGCTGCGTTTCTCAGCACCGTCGGCATCGTCTTCCTCGTGGGCGCGCGCGTCCTCGTGGGCCTGTTCACCCACGACCCCGAGGTCCTCGAGCACGGCGTCTCCTACCTGCGCATCATCAGCCTGGGCTTCCCGTTCTACGCCTTCGGCATGGTCCTCTCCAACGCCTTCAACGGCGCGGGCGACACCCGCACCCCGACGCTGATCAACCTCTTCGTCTTCTGGGCGCTGCAGCTCCCCCTCGCCTGGCTGCTCTCGCACCACACGAGCCTGGGCCCGAGCGGCGTCTACGTCGCCCTCGCCGCCTGCTTCTCGGTCTTCGCCGTCATCGGCGTGGTCCTGTTCCGCCGCGGCGGCTGGAAGCTCACGCGCGTCTAGTACATGCAATGATACGTATCGATCATCTGATGGGAATCATCATAGGGTCTACCATCGGGGCCAGTGATGGGACCTATGATGATCGTCGAATCGACGCAGGGCCCCTTGCGGGCCTGCTCGATCTCCTCGACCCCGCAGTGAAAGTCATCGTACACGGCTCCACTGCATACCCCAGCAATGAGAATCCCCGCGACGAGCCCGGGTGGCCCTCCGGCGATCGTGAACAGCCCTGCCGCCCACGCCAGGCCCGCCCCGCACACCACCGTCATGGCCCCTCCGGCACCGCACGAGATCGGGATTGTCGAATCGGCGAACGCTGCGGTGTTTCGCCGCAGAATGGCATTCTGAAGACCGCTGGATGTGTTGGCCATACAGGTGTCATCGCAGGCACTTGATGCGGTGTCCAGGTTCCACATCACAGCACCGCTATTATTGAAGTCGGTCAAGAAATTCATGATCGCTTGCGAGGCCGGCCGGAGACTGACGTCCGCTCCCCAGACCAGTCGAGCACCCGTGCCGTCATCCTCGTACCAACCTTCGTTGAGATCGCTCTGGGTCGAGCCGATGTCGCCGCTCTCGGTGTAGGGAGGCGGCACGCGCATGTAGCGCGAGATGAGGCCATCCTCGCTGATGGTTGTCTCGACGTGCGCCTTCGGGTAGAGCGGGCCCTGAAACCACGTCTGATAGACCAGGGTGATGTCCGCGCTCCATTGGGTCGGAGACTTGACATCGAAGTTGATGAACAGGTGCGCCGGCTCGCTGCCGACAGCGATTCCGGTTCCAAAGTCAGCTGGATAGTAGCCTTTCACAGCCAGCGTATTCCCCTGCCATTGATACGCCCACCACTGCACGCCTCGCTCGACCGGGACCTGCGAAGCAGTGAGGACGTTCCATCCAGCCGCCGGATACCACCACGTCGGCGGCGGAGGCGGTGGGTCCTTGCCACCACCCGGATTCCCGCACGGCCCGTCGGGACAAAGAAAGCTCTCCTTGATGCTGACATCTTCGGATGTGCTGCTGCTGCTGCACGAGACCAGCGGCACCGAAGAGAGCATCGCAAGCGTTGGAACGAGTTGTCGGGTCAACCACATCGATGAAACTCCTGTCGAATGGAATCAGACGAGTCATCACCGATATAATGTGTGCCCGCATGAGATCCGCGGCAGCGTCGCGAACAGCTGCCGACATGGCATTCATTAGTGAATCGTCGATGGCCAGCCGCCGCGATCGTTTAGGGCGCGACAGATCCTATCTTCAGCGGCAGACAATCTTTTCGCGCACCCGCCGAGCTCGGCCACATCCCCTCGTTCGCTACATTGGCATTGGCCTGCCGGTTGCTGCATGGTGTCTCGATGACTGCGGTCCCATCGCTGCTCCGCGTGATGACCCTGAGGGATGCCGAGGCGATCGTGCTCGAGTCCGGCAAGGTGCCGACCTTGCGGCGGCGCGGCCAGGTCGAGCAGCTGGCGATGCCCCCGCTCGACGGCGAGCACCTCGCCGACTTCGCGACCCCGCTCCTGAACGGCCGCAGCGTCGATGAGGGCCCTGCGCTGGTCGCGTTTCACGACCCGGGCGGCGGCCACTATCAGGTCACGATCGAGAAGACCGCCGCGGGCCTTCGCGTCGTCGTCCGCCCCGGCAGGCCACCCTCGGGATCGGCGTCAGCGACGGCATCGCGCGCACCCGCTGCAAAGGCAACGGGCTCCGCCGCAACCGCCGCGCCTGCCGGGACGACCGCCGCGTGTGCGACCCCCGCGCCTGGTGCCACGGGTACCGCGCCGGGCGCCGCGGCGACCGCGTCCGGGGCAATGCCGAGCGCGTATGGGGAGGCCGCCGCACCTCACGCAACGGCCAACGCGCCCCACGCTGCGCCGTCGCGCGCCGCCATCGACGACGCCCTCGCGCGCCTGGCCGCGCTGCTGTCGCCGATCATCGCGCTCGCCCGCGACCGCGGCGCCTCCGACGCCATCATCTCGATGGGCACCGCGCGGCTGCGCGTCGACGGCCAGCTCGAGTCGCTCGACCTGCACGTCGACGACGACGAGCTCGCCGCGATCGTCGCCGCGCTCGGCTCGAGCACCGATCACAGCCTCGAGCTCCTCGGCACGCGCCTGCGCGTCAACCTGTTCGACCACCTCGGCGGCGCCGCGATCGCCGCCCGGCTGATCCGCGACCGCGTGCCCAGCCTCGCCGAGCTCGGCCTGCCGCCCGAGCTCGCCAGCGTCATCGAGCATCGCGACGGCCTCGTCCTCGTGTGCGGCCCGACCGGCTCGGGCAAGTCGACCACCCTCGCCGCGCTCCTCGACAAGCTCGATCAGCGCCGCGCCGCCCACGTGATCACCCTCGAGGATCCGATCGAGTACCGGTTCACCTCGCGGCGCGGCGTCGTCCATCAGCGCGAGCTCGGCACCCACATCCCCAGCTTCGCGGCCGGCCTGCGCTCCGCGCTGCGCGAGGCCCCCGACGTGATCCTGCTCGGCGAGCTCCGCGACCGCGACACGATCGCCGCCGCGCTCACCGCCGCCGACACCGGCCACCTCGTGCTCGCCACCCTGCACGCACCCTCGGCCGCCGGCGCGATCGACCGCATCATCGACGCATTCCCCGACGGCCAGCGCCAGATCCGCTGGCAGCTCGCCGGCGTGCTGCGCACCGTGATCACGCAGTACCTGCTGCCCCGCCGCGACGGCGGACGGGTCGCCGCCGTCGAGCTCGTCCCGGTCACGACCGCGGTCACCAACCTGATGCGCAAGGGCGACCTCCAGATGCTCGCGTCCGCGATCCAGACCGGGCGCGACGCCGGCATGATCCCGCTCGAGCGCTCGCTCGCCCGCCTCCTCGAGAGCGGCGTCGTCTCGCCCCAGGTCGTGAAGAAGATCGCCGCCGACCACGACCTGCTCGCAGCGCTCACCGCGACCGGCGCCCTGCCGCGCTAGTCAGCTCGGCCTTGCCGGGGTTGTGCGGACCGACATCTGTACCTCCGGAATAATCGGGCGCCGCTGGGCGTACGCACGGGATGACCAGCCCATCGCGCATCGATCGACGAAGGTTTCTCGCCGGAGCGGCACCGGCGCGCGGGGCGCGACCAACGACATCGGCGTGGCATGGCCGCCGGGTCGCAAGCCGCTGCTGATCGCCGTCTACTACGTCGGCAGCACCGCCGAGATCGAGGCGCGCGAGGCCGTGATCGCGGCCGCGGCGCGCATCATCGCCGCGCGCGATTGACGCTGATTCTTGGTAATGCGAGGCCGCGTGCGGGCTCTACCTCGAGAGCCGTATGCACATCGATCCGACGTCGAAGTCACCGAACCGGAGCGAGAGGCCCCGTGGCGAGCGTCGCTGATCGCGAATCGTCGCGGCGTCGCGCAGCGGACGATCCCCCGGGCCGCGCGCAGCGATCTGCCGAGCCAGGGAAGCAGACGCTGACGTCGAGCTTGCCGGCGGCGGCTGCTGCGAGCGCCGCACCACCGCGCGGAAGCGACGACGTCCGGCCCAGGGAGAAGACCGACCTCAGCAAGGTGTTCGCCGACTTCCTGCGCGACGCCGGGGCGGACGACCAGGCGCGCCACGGCGACCCGGCGCTCGCCGCCGCCGACGACAAGACGCGGGATCCGACGCAGCTGCCGCAGTACGGCGCCCACGGCGCGCTCACGCAGTCGACGCAGACCGGCGAGGTGAAGCTCGGGCCCACCGCGTTGACGGTCACCGCCACCGAGGTCCGCCGCAAGGGCACCGACGCAGTGGCCGGGGCGATCCTCGACGCCAAGAGCGAGATCGAGAAGCGGCTGCTCCAGCGCAATCTTGCGCGGGTAGGGCTCCTGCTCCAGCAAGCCGCGCGCAAGTCGCAGCTCGCCGAGCTCGACACCGCCGGGCTCGACCCCGGTCTCGTCGCGGCCAAGCGCGTGCAGCTGAACCATCAGCTTGCTGCGGGCGACAAGGAGCTCGCGGCGGTCGACGCCGAGATCGCCGCCTACGACAAGCTCGACCGCGTGCTCGCCCGCGAGAAGTCGGCGCTGTCGTCGACCGACCCCGAGGCGGTCGCGCTGCGTCTCGCGCTCGCCGAGGACGACGCGTTCGAGGGCGTCGAGACCAAGCGCAAGAGCTCGTTCGGCTTCGACCTCCTCGCCGGCACGCTCAGCCGCTCGGTCGAGGCCGAGCGCAGCGACATCCACGGCCCGGTCAGCCGCACGCGCGGGCTCAAGAAGGAGTCGAACACGACGATCGGCAACGGCATCGCCCACGAGCAGGCCACCACGCGCACGACCGCGACGACGGACGCGGACGGCAACGCGACATCGAGCGAGGTGACGTCGAGCTCCACGAACAAGATCAAGATGGGCGAGGACGGCTCGGTCGGCCTGGGCAAGGAACGCAAGCTCTCGGGCGCGATCGAGAACAGCTACGGTCGCTCGGCGGGCGGCATCGGCTGCAGCGGCGCGGTCACGGTGAACATCATCGAGATCCCCAAGGGCGATGCGCCGCTGTACGCCGTCGTGGTGACGATCAACGCCGGGCTGGCGGCGGAGGCGAGCCACAAGGTCGAACGCGGCAGCGCGCGCGGATCGCTGTCGGCCCACGCCGGCGCCGAAACGCAGCTGACCCAGACCCACGTGCTCGACCCCCGCGGCGTGAAGCAGTACCTCGCCGGGCTCGACACCGTCGCGAACGGCGGCAAGGCGACGGGCGGGCCGCGCGAATTCGGCGTGCTGTACAAGGCGATGCATGGGCTCGGCAGCGCCGACGAGCTCGTGGGCGGGGCAGCGGCCACGATGGGCAGCCCCGACGCGGCCCGCGGCATGGCCGTCGACGACAGCATCGAGCTGACGACCAAGGTCAGCGGCGGCGCCGATGCGAGCGTGGGCGCGGGCCCCGTCGGCGCATCGGGCGGCGCCAGCGGCGAGCTCTACCGCTCGGTCAAGATCGCGCGCCTGGCGGGCGGCCCGGGCCAGGACCTGCTCGAGGTCTCGGTGACGTTCGGCGACTCGAGCGACATCCACGGCGCGCTCACCGCCACCGCGCTCGGCGTGACGGCATCGGTCGGCCGCAAGGCCTGGGGCAGCTCGTCGGAGGCGGTGACGTTCCGGCTCGACGCGAGCGAGCCCGACTACGCCGACCTCTACGCCGACATCACCGGCACCGCATCGCGCGAGCGGCTCGTCGAGCTGCGCAAGAGCCGCCGGTTCGCGCAGCACGTGCTGTCGTACGCGAGCAAGACGGCGAGCGGCGCCGATGACACGGTCGCGATGACCGGCGCGATCGGCGTCGCCGACACGAATGCGCGCGCCCGCTCGAGCGAGCGCGGCATGGTCGACGGCGAGCTGTCGGTGGCCGAGACCGGCTCGCAGACGCGCTCGACCGCGTTCTCGGTCGGGCCGCTCGAGCTGTTGCGCCGCTCGCAGACCGACGCCGCGGCGTTCGAGCTCGCCGACGGCGCGTCGATGCTCGACGTCAGCGAGACGACCGACGACGCGCAGCTCGGCAAATTCGATCCGTCGCTCAAGGATCTGTTCACGGCCGACTCGCCCGCCAAGGCCGCCGAGAAGGCGCTGCTCGAGACCCGCCACACGCTCGAGGGCTTCTTCCTCGACCCCGAGGACATCGAGCGCCTGGTGCTCAAGGCCAAGCGCGAGCCCGACGCGTGGACCAGCGTGCCGGTCATCGCCGACCGCCCGGGCGAGGCGACCCGCCCCGCGGCGTGGGAGATGCTGCGCCAGAAGCTGATCCACCCGCGCCTCGACCGCGATCCGCTGATCCCGATCGACGTCGCGCGCGACCTCGCGCTCGGCACCGCCGTCGTCGACTTCATGACCGTGGGCGACGACGCCAAGGGCACCGACTACATCCGCACGCTGCTGCGCAACGAAGCGGCGATCCACGGCGCCGACGCGAGCGACATCGGCACCGCGTACGAATTCCCGTCCGATGTCGACCCGCAGGCCTACAAGGACGTGCGTCGCCGCTGCAAGGGCCTCGCGCTCGAGCTCGCCAAGCACGTCTCCGGCGGCGAGGCCGGCCTCGAGGCGGGCGACGTCGCGATCGCCGATCTCCAGCTCGACCTGGCCAAGGCCCTCAAGGCGGTCGAGGACTCCTACGGCTTCTCGTCGGAGCGCTCGCGCATGGAGATGGTCGCCGAGCTGCGCGAGCTGGCCGGCGAGATCCCGGCGACGCGCCGCGAGTTCG
>DATIPJ010000058.1:0-4621 GCA_035472155.1 Kofleriaceae bacterium | reverse complement strand
CAACGCGTGCGACGCGATGGACAATCGCGGCACGCTCACCGTCGCCGCCGACACCGTCGAGCTCACCGGCAGCGCGGCCACGCACCTCGGCGTGCGCCCGGGCAACTACGTGCGCATCGCGGTGACCGACACCGGCACCGGCATGGACGAGGCGACCCGGCGCTCGGTGTTCGAGCCATTCTTCACGACCAAGGAAGTCGGTCGCGGCACGGGCCTGGGCCTGGCGGTCGCGCACGGCATCGTGACCCAGCACGGCGGGCAGATCGGCGTCGAGAGCGAGCTCGGCAAGGGCTCGACGTTCACCGTGTACCTGCCGCACGCGCGCGGCGTCGCACCGCACCGCATCGTCGCCGCCGCCAAGCCGCTCGCGTCGCTCGCGCGCGAGACCCTGCTCGTCGTCGAGGACGAGGCCGCCGTGCGCCGCGCCGTGCAGCGCAACCTCGAGCGCCTCGGCTACCGCGTGATCACCGCGTACGACGGCGAGGATGCGCTGCGCATCGCCGACAACGAGATCGGCTTCGACCTCGTGCTCTCCGACGTGGTGATGCCCGGCATCGACGGCCCCGAGCTCGCGTGCCGGCTGCGTGCGCGATGGCCCGACCTGCCGGTCCTGTTCGTCACCGGCTACAGCGCCGATCGCCTGGCGCGCTCGGACGCCGTCGGGCCGCACGACCGCGTGCTCGAGAAGCCGTACCAGTTCGACGAGCTTGCGCGCACGATCCGCCAGATGCTCGAGGCGCGCGTGCTGCGCGGCGCGTCGGCGGGCGAGGGCGGAGGCGATCAGCGCGCGATCGCGTCGCCCGGGTAGGTCCGCGCGACGAGGTCCTCCGACGACAGCCCGGCCGGGTCGCCGTTGGCGTCGAGGGCCTGCATGCGCATCGTCGGCTCGGTCAGGGGATCGGGGCACGATCCCTCGGGGTCCTGCGCGGCGAGGTCGGGCAGCTCGACGTCCTGCGGCGCGAGCGAGAGGCGGACCTCGAACGTGGTGCCCTTGCCCAGGCCCTCGCTCCACGCGCGGACCGAGCCGTCGTGGAGCTCGATCAGCCGCTTGACCAGCGTGAAGCCGAGGTTGAGCGCGCTCGTGCCGGCGGGCGCCGGCGGGTTCTCGCCGCACACCTCGAACAGGCGCGGCATCCGGTCGGGCGCGATGCCGCGGCCGGTATCGACGAGGCGGATCACCACCTCGCCGGACGTGGCGCGCACCGTGATCGCGACCTCGCCGCCCTGGCCCGTCGAGCGCGCGGCGTGATCGATCAGCGTCGTGATCGCCTGGAGCAGTCGCGCCGGGTCGCCCACGACGAGTGGCGGCGCCTCGCCCTCGGCGTCGAGTCGAACCTGCACGCCGTGGGTCTCGATCACTGCGCGGCAGTCGTCGATCGCGCGGCGTACGATCTCGATGAAGTCGACCGTCGCGGGTCGTAGCTGGAGCTGACCGGCGGCGACCTGCGCGACGTCGATCAGCATCTTGACCAGGCGCGTGACGTGGATCAAGCGGTGCTCGACCATCGAGTGGATCCGCTCGCCGGTGCCCGCCTTGGGGTGCTCGCGCAAGAGGTCGAACGCCATCTGCAACGTCTGCAGCGGATTCAACAGCTCGTTGCCGATGATGCCCGCCAGCTCGTGCTGACGCCGCTCACCCTGGGCGAGCTGCTGCAGCTTGGTCTCGAGTAGCTCCGACTCGAACTTGCTTCGCTGCTCGTGCAGCTGATGCTCGTACAGCTGAGCTTGCGATGCGCGCAGCTGCTCGGCCTGGCGGCGAAGTGCGCGCGTGCGCTCCTGGAGCTTCAGGAACACGCGCGCTTTTGCTCGCAGGACCTCCGCTCGCACCGGCTTGGTGAGGAAGTCGAAACCGCCCGCGGCGTACGCCTCGTCGATCGCCGCGTCCTCCCACGACATGCCGGTGACGAACAGGATCGGTGTGCCGCGCGTGCGCTCGCGGGAGCGGATCAGCCGCGCGGTCTCGATGCCGGTGATGCCGGGCATCGCCACATCGAGCAGGATCAGCGCGAAATCCTGCTCGAGGAGCTTGGCGAGCGCCGCGACGCCCGACCGCACCGACACCAGGTTGCGCCCGAGCGGCGCGAGCGCGGCCTCGATCGCGACCAGGTTCGCCGGGTTGTCGTCGACCACCAGGATGTCGTCGCCGATCCCGATGTCCGAGATCGCCTCACCATCGACGTCGTCGGACGCAGCGTCATCTCGAGCGCGCGCCTCGGCGTCGCCTCGAGCTACTGCGCTGGACATGAAGGGTCGCTCATTCACAATACAGGCCGACCGCGTCAGAGCTCCGGGCGCTTCATGTGCTCGGTATCTGCAAAGCAAGGCGTGTGCTCGCGACGCGACCGCTAACGTCGTGGGCTTTCAGGCCACGTCTGTGTCGCTGCAGCGCATGTGCGTCGGCGCAACGGCGATTTTCGTACGGGGTATCACCGCGCCGCGTCGCGGCATGCGTATTGGTGCACAAACCACAGGACAATCCCTTCATTGAAGAGCTGTTGCGAGGCTGTCCGTTATAGTGGATAACCACCCGGAACCATGACGACGCGCGCGCCGATCGGCATCTTCTTCGAGCACCCGGACTGGTTTCGGCCCCTGTTCACCATGCTCGAGCGGCGCGGCCTCCCGTTCGCTCGCATCGATGCGGCGAACCATGTCTACGATCCGGCGGAGCGCACGTCGCCGTACTCGCTGGTGTTCAACCGCGCGAGCCCCTCGGCCTACATGCGCGGCCGGCGCCAGACCACCTTTCATACGCTCGCGTGGCTGCGCCACCTCGAGCGCATCGGCGTGCCCACCGTCAACGGCAGCACGGTCTACGCGATCGAGATTTCCAAGGCGCAGCAGATCGAGGTCCTCGAGGAGCTCGGCATCGGCTACCCCGCCACCCGCATCGTGAACCATGCCTCACAGGTGCCCGCCGCGGCGCAGACCCTGCGCTTCCCGATGATGGTCAAGGCCAACATCGGCGGCAGCGGCGCGGGCATCACACGGTTCGAGGACGCCGACGCGCTCGCCCAGGCGGTGCGCGCGGGGCGGCTCGACTTCGGCGTCGACGACACCGCCCTGGTCCAGGAGGCGGCACCGCTGCGCGGCGGCTCGATCGTGCGCGTCGAGGTCCTCGGCGGCGAATACCTCTATGCGATCAAGGTCTATCCCGAGGTCGGCTCGTTCAACCTGTGCCCGGCGGACGCCTGCCAGACCGCGAGCGGCCAGGAGCTGGTGCGCACCGCGTGCGCGCTCGATGCCGTCAAGAACGGCCTGCGCGTCGAGGGCTTCGAGCCTCCCGCCGAGCAGCGCGAGGCCATCCTCGCGATCGCGCGGCGCTGCAAGCTCGACGTCGGCGGCATCGAGTACCTGATCGACGACCGCGACGGCAAGCCCTACGTCTACGACATCAACGCCCTGTCCAACTTCGTCGCCGACGGGCCTCGCGTGATCGGATTCGATCCATTCGAGCGCCTGGTCGATTACCTCGCGCGTCGCGCGTGGGGGGAGGCCTGATATGCGGTTTGGATACTGGATGCCCGTGTTCGGCGGTTGGCTACGCAACGTCGGCGACGAGGGCATGGACGCCTCGTTCAACTACGTCAAGCGGCTCGCGCGCCGCAGCGAGACCATCGGCTACGACCTCTCGCTGATCGCCGAGCTGTTCCTCAACGACATCAAGGGCATCTCGGCCCCGAGCCTCGACGCGTGGACCACCGCCGCCGGCCTCGCCGCGGTCACCGAGTCGCTCGAGCTGATGGTCGCGGTGCGCCCGACGTTCCACCAGCCGGCGATCTTCGCCAAGCAGGCGGCCAACGTCGACCGGATCGCCAACGGCCGGCTGTCGCTCAACGTCGTGTCGTCGTGGTGGTCCGACGAGGCGCGGCGCTACGGCGTGCACTTCGAGAAGCACGACGACCGCTACGCGCGCACCGCCGAATGGCTGGCCATCCTCGACGGCGGCTGGTCGCAGCCGGTGTTCAACTACGCCGGCAAGCACTACAAGGTCGAGGATCTCATCCTCGAGCCCAAGCCGGTGCGCAAGCCGCGCCCCGTCCTGTACGCGGGCGGCGAGTCCCCCGCGGCCAAGGCGCTGATCGCCTCGCAGTGCGACGCCTACGTCATGCACGGCGACACGCCGGCGCGCGTGGGCGAGAAGGTCGCCGACATGGAACAGCGCCGCGGTGCGCTCGGCCTGCCGCGCATGCAGTACGGCGTCGCCGGGTACACCGTCGTGCGCGACGACCAGGCCGACGTCGACCGCGAGCTCGCGCGGATCACCAACGTCTCGCCCGACTCTCCCGGCTATCACAACTACCAGTACTGGATCGCCAACACCCAGCTCGAGCAGCGCGTCAGCCTCGAGGACTACTCGGTGTCCAACCGCGGCCTGCGCGCGGGCCTGTGCGGCACGCCCTGGCAGGTCCAGGATCAGGTCGTCGCGTTCGAGAAGGCTGGCATCGATCTCCTGCTCCTGCAGTGCAGCCCGCAGATCGAGGAGATGGAGCGGTTCGCCGAGCAGGTGATCCAGCCGCTCCGCACGCGGTCCGCCTGATGACGCTGTTCGATCCGATCCGGCTGGGCGAGCTCGCGCTGCCCAACCGGATCGTCATGGCGCCGATGACGCGCAACCGCG
>DATIPJ010000057.1:0-8146 GCA_035472155.1 Kofleriaceae bacterium | reverse complement strand
TTCAGTTCCCACCGCCGCCTCGCGATCAGATCCTTGGAGACCGTGCCGATCCATCGGACCGGATTATCGTAGCGACACTCGACGGCCGAGGGCCCAGCCGGTCTTTTGCCAGGTTGCGCGTACGCATCGCGTGACTCCGGCGATCTGAGAAGTGGTAAAAGCGTCCCCGTGGAGGGTGGAATGACTGTTTGCCTACTCGATGATCGCGGGCTCGAGCGTGCTGGATCTGGGAGGGGAATGCGGGCGGTGTTGCTCGGGACGATCTGCCTCGCTGCGTGCGGGGGCGATGGCGACGCGGTTCGTCTGCTCGATCTGCAAGACGGAGACTACGTCGGTGGACTACAGGTCTCGAGGATCGACGTGCAGACGGCGCGCAACGTGGTGCGCGCCGAGCTGTTCCTGGACGGCCTGCGGATCGCCGCAGACGAGCTGGCGCCGTTCGACCTCGGTTGGGACGCACGCGCGTTCGACGAGGGGTCCCATCGACTGACGGCTCGGGTCCACCTCGACGACGACACGCAGCTCGATGGCTCCGTGATGGTCTTGATCGACAACACACCCCCGATGGTCGGCGAAGTCACGGGCACGGCCAGGGTCGGCGACCCATTCGAGGTCACGGCCACCGACAACGGCAAGGTCGCTCGCGTCGAGCTCTCGCGCGGTAGGAGGGGCGAAGCCCCTCTGGTCCTGACCAGCGCCCCGTTCCGGTTCACCTGGCCGTGGTGTGGCGCGCTGTCACTCGAGGTCCGGGTTGTCGACGCCGCCGGCGGCGAGGCCACGAGGTCGTTTCCGCTGACCGGCGTCGCCGATGGAGATCAGGACTGCGACGGGCACCGCTCGGACCTGCTGGGCGGCGACGACTGCGACGATGACGACCCGACGCGCTTCCCGGGTGCGTCGGAAGGCATCGATGACGTCGACCATGACTGCGACGGCGTGCCAGGCTTCGTGGAAGCCAACGACGCCGATCACGACGGCGTGGCTGCCATCGCCGCCGGCGGCAACGACTGTGACGACAGCAATCCAGCGGTCCACGGTGACTTCTACGTGGTCAGGGACTATCCGATCAGCGTGGGCGGCCAGCCTGTGCTGTGGAAGCCGGGCGAGGCCGTATTCCCTGCACACCGCGCCTCACCCGGCGAGCTGTACCTCAACCGCGGCGGCCAGGTCGAGCAGCTCCTTGCCCGAGGCCAAGAGTCGACGCTCACCCGCGTGAGCTCCGACGCCAACCCTGGGTCGATCGCGGCCGACGGGAGCTACGTGGCATTCGGCCGCGGTAACCAGGCCATCATCAAGCAGGCGACCGCCACGGGCTGGGTCGATCAGGGCATGATCGATGCGGACGCCCCGGTCGGCGCGCTCATCTACCTCGCACCGTTTCAGGGCGTCGAGTACGCCGCCTACCAGGCGGGAACCCGCATGTGGTTCGCATCCCGAGCCGGAGCGAGCTGGACGACCCAGCTGCTGGTCGACGTTGGCGCGCCGCTCGCCGAGCCTCCGGCGATCTTTGCAACTCCGGGCTCCAACGTCAACCTGACGTTCCGGACCTCCAGCGCGGCCTGGAATGCGTCCGGACGCGGAAGTGGTGGCCCGCTCGAGACGCACCGGATCGGGCCGGACGGTATGGCGCCCACCGCCATCGGCGGCCCCAACAATCTGACCACGCTGGTCGCCGTCGATACCGGTGCCGGCGGTGCGCTCTATAATGACCGCTTCAGCTCGCCCGTGGCGGTGTTCCCGCAGCGCATCATCCGGCTTGCGGGGAGCGGTTCGAGCTTGTTCGTGCAGCTCGAGGGGCTGGAAACCGAGGTCCTGGAGATCCATGACAGCTTCCGCAAGACCCAGAGCATTCCGAACGTGACCGCGTTCGACTCGGCGGCTGGACCGACGTTCGCCACGAGCGGCCACGTGTTTTTTCCCACGCGGGCCACGGTGTTCGCGCCGGACGACCCGTTCGGCGACGGCATCGACCAGAATTGCGATGGATCCACCGACTTCTGATCCGTCGCAGGTCTAGGTCACGCCGATCATATACGCGACGGCGATCGCGATGACCAGCGCGGCGCTGATCACGGCGACCGGGATCCAGCGCGGTATCGGCTCGGCCGGTGGCGGTGGGGCAGCCAGGTGCACGACCGAGGCGGCCGCGGGCAGGCCGTGCGCGCCCGACAGCGGCACTTCGCCGGCGAGCGAGCGGAGCCCGACGCGCTCGAGGGTGGCGAGCGCGTAGGCCGCGGATGGGATGCGGTCCTCCGGCGACTTGGTCAGCAGCTTGGCGAGCAGTGCGTCGAGCTCGACCGGCAGATCGGGCGCGAGGTTGGTCAGGCGCGGAGGCGGCTCGTAGATGTGCATCGCCATCACCTCGCCGTCGCCGCTGCCGACGAACGGCGGCCGCCCGGTGAGCAGCTCGAACAGGATGCAGCCGACGGAGTAGAGGTCAGCCCGCGCGTCGACCTGGTGGCCGCCGCGGCACTGCTCGGGCGCCATGTACGCCGGCGTGCCCAGGATCGTGCCGCCGCGGCTCTGCGGCCGCGCGCCGAACCGGTCGCCGATCAGCTTGGCGATGCCGAAGTCGAGGATCTTGACGCGGATCGAGCCCGGCGCGCCCGGGTCGCGCACGAGGATGATGTTGTCGGGCTTGAGGTCGCGATGCACGACGCCGACGACGTGGGTGGCGTTGAGCGCGGCGAGCACCTGCACGCCGATCTCGGCGGCGAGGTCGGGCGACAGCCGGCCGCGGCGCGCGCGGAACGCCGAGAGGTCCTCGCCGCGCAGGAGCTCCATCGCGATGTACGCTTGCCCGTTGGGCAGCCGGCCGTAGTCGAACACCTCGACGATGCCGACGTGCCGGATCCCGCTCGCGGCCTTGGCCTCCTGGAAGAAGCGATCGACGACGACGGGGTCGCGCGTGAACTGCTCGAGCAGGACCTTCACGGCGGCGGGGCTGCCGAGCACGATATGCTCCGCGCGATAGACGATGCCCATGCCGCCTTCGCCGATCTGGGCAAGGATCCTGTACTTGCCGACGACGCGGCCGATCACGTCTCAGCGTATCACCGCGCGGGCGGGCCCGCTTCCAGGATCGCCGCGCCCGCCTGGTCGGAGCACACCAGGATGGCGAACCGCTCGACGGTGTCGAGCTCGCTGGTGGACAGCGTGGCGTAGTCGAACCAGCCGCGCAGGTCGGTGTAGCCGTCCTTGTAGAACGCGATCGCGCCGTCCTGCCGGCGGGCGTAGACCTTGACGTACGTGGACGGCAGCGCCCGGCGGTCGGAGGCGCGCTGCACGCGGAGCTGGCCGTACTGGTGTGCAAGGTTGGTCGCCAGGTCGTTGGCGTAATGGACCTTGGCCTTGCGCAGGCCGCCGCCGACCGCCTCGACGACGACGTTTCTGGCGCGCAGGTGGCCGGGCCACGCGACGCGCTGCTCGGCGCCCGGCGGGGCGAGCAGCTCGCGGTGCCCGGGCTCGATGAACGAGAACCGCGAGACGTCGCTCTGCACGAACGGCTGGCGCGAGAACAGCAGCTCGACGTCCATCTCGAAGAACCGCAGCTCGAGGGCCGCGAGGTGCTGGGCGCGGATCACGACGCCGCCTGCGTCGGCGGCGAGGTCGAACGCAGGCTGGCGAGCGGCGAGCTCGGCCTGCTGCTGCTCGCGGCTGCGCAGGTCGACGAGCCCGGCTCGGCCGGGCGAGGCAGCGCTGCCGAATGGCAGTGCGGGGTTGTCGACGATGGCCGGCGCGGCGCCATCGATCTCGTCGAGCAGCGCGGCGAGCGCGCCGAACCGGTGGCGCCAGCGATCGACCGGGTGATCGCGCCAGCGGGCGGCGAGCTCGCGCGCGCGGGGCAGCTCGCCGGTCAGACAGGCAGCGTAGCCGGCGAGGTAGTCGTACTGCATGCGGCTGGACAGCGCGGCGGCGTCGACGCCGACCCGCGCCAGCGCCGCGAGCGCCGGGGCCACGCGATCCTGCGCGAGCAGGTAGTGCGCGGCGGCGACGAGATCGCGCGGTGTCGGCGCCGGGCGGTGTGCGACCAGCTCGAGGAACCGGGTGTACTGCGCCGCGAGGCCGTCGTTGAGGATGCGCAGCCGCGGCCCGAGGCGGTGCGCGCGGGCGTTGACCAGCGGCGCGAGCTCGAGGTGCTCGTACGTGCCGAGGTCCTCGCCGTCGAGGCCGATCATGTCGAGCACCGGGCCGGCGTCCGCCAGGCCGTCGGCGGCGCGCAGCCAGGTGCGCATCCGGGGCGCGTCGCGGTGCAGGAACGCATAGCCCCAGAGCGTCTCGTCGAACGCGCGGCGGCGCTCGAGCGCGCCGAGGATCGCCAGGTAGGCCGCGCGATCGCGCATCCGCCAGGCGATGCGCTCGAGGGCGATCGCCGCGAGGTTCGCGGTCGCCAGGTAGGCGACGACGTCGTCGAGCGAGCCGCGCTGGGAGAGATAGGGCCACGAGCGCGGATCGGGCGCCGCGCCGCCCGCTTCGACGTCGAGCACGCGCGGCGGAGCGGCGGCGATGATCTGCCCCGCGCGGCTGACGTGGACCGGGAAATGCGTCCACCGCCCCGGCGACGGGAAGTAGAACGAGACCTCGTGGCCGTGCGTGCCGTAGGGCTCGAGCGCGACGTCGATGGTGTGCGTCACGCGCGCGCCGGCGACCGGGATGCTGCCGCGCGGGATCTGGACCAGCGCGGCGACCCGCTGGCGCGAGCTCGTCGGGTTGCCGAGCACGACCAGGCAGGTGTAGACCACGCCGGTGGCGAGCGGGCCCTCGACGTACTTGTCGATCTGCTCGCCGGTCGACCAGTCGTGGCGATCGTCGGCGCGCACGTAGCTCATGCCGATGACGATCGGCGCGCCGCCCGCGACCAGCTCGGCGTCGACCAGCTGCGACGAGCCGGCGAGCGCGCTGCCGCCGGCGACCACGGTCAGCCGCGGCCCGTCGCTGGTGATCGCGTGCGGCGCGGGCGCGAACGGCAGATCGCTGACCGCGAGCGCGCACATCGCCTCGGCGAAGCTGGTGGTCGCCAGGCCCAGCCACGGTGACAGGAAGCGCTCGCCGCGGTGCTGCGCGAGGTCGCGCCACAGGCGGTTGGGCGTGATCAGCATGGCGGCGCTCTCGGCGGGCGCGGTGTGCCACCAGTTGTTCTCGGCCCACTCCTGGGTCCGGTCGACCGCGCGAAACATCGGTGCGGCGGCCTCGCGGCCGGCGACGTCGCGCGCGAGGTCGTCGTGGTCCTCGTCGTCGTGGTCACCGCCGCGCCTGGCGCTGCCCTTCTTGTGCTCGAGCTGGGCCTTGGCGAGCTTGGGCGTGGCCATGCGCTGGCCCGCGTGGCCGACCCGCACTTCCGCCGGAGCCGTCGCCGGGACTGCCGCCCCGCCGGCCCAGTGGCGCGTGGCCGCGGCCATGCTCGCCTCGGCCGTGGCGCTCGCGACGCGATCATCGCCGTCGAGCGTCTGTGCGCCGAGCAGCGCGTCGATCACGCGCGCGTCGCGCGCCGGATCGGGCGGCTGCAGCGCGACGTCGTCCTCGAGCATGCGGCAGGTGGCGTCGCGCGCGCTGACGCGCCAGCCCAGCAGCGCGTGCTCGACGGCGTTGAGGCGCATGAGCTCGGCGGGCTCCAGGTACCGCTCGAGGTCGTCGTCGAGCAGCCAGTGGTCGACGAACGTCTTCCGGTGCTTGTGCGCCAGGTACGGGCGGACCACGGCATCGAAGAACGCGCGGTCCTTGAAGTACAGGAAGAGGTGCAGCTCGTGACAGGCGTACTTGCTGTACAGCTCGCGGCGCTCGCCGTCGGCCAGCGCATGCCAGCGCGTCACGAACGCGAACTCGCGGAGGGTCGGATCGTCGCGCAGCGCGAGCAGGTAGGCGTGGGCGCGCTCGACGCTGTCGATCAGGTGCAGCTTGGCCGTTGCGATGTCCTCGATCACCAGCCGGTCGCCGGGGCCGAGCGCCGCGATCGCCTTCTTCTGGGTCGCGTGGCGCTCCGGGTCGAGCGCGAGCTGCAGGCGCAGGTCGCGCGGTGCATCGCGCGCCTCGTCGGGCTCGGGGAGCCGCGCGCAGCGAGCGGACATGCCCGCGGCGTCGTCGACGATCACGGTGACTGCGGTCGCGCGCCCGAGCTCGGCGAGCGGCACGCGGAGCGTCCCGTCGGCCGCCGGCGCGAGGTTCGCGAGCACGGTCGGCGGTGAAGGCAGGAAGTCGTAGCTGACGAACGCCTCATCGGGGCCGATCACCGGCGCGTCCTCGGTGCGACCGCCGAAGCCGCGCATCGCCTGCGGGGCGGCCGCCGCGGCGAACGGGGCGCCCGGGCGCGGCGGAGCGACGTCGGTCTTCGTGGTGCGGCGCGCCCACGGGTTCAAGAGCAGGCTCGGCTTGTCGAGCAAGAGGCCCGGGAAGCGCGCAGCCGATCGCCGCTCGAGGACATAGCGGTACTCGTCGCCGAGCTCGCGGCCCGAGACATAGCGCGCGCCGATCGGCCGGTCGGGGCGGCGGCGCAGGGTGATCGCGGGTGCATCGCCGAGCGTGGCGACCGGCGCGGGTGCGAACCGGGTGGCGATCACGTGGACGCGGGTGCGCGGGCCGGCGCCGCGCAGCTTCACGGTCAGCGCGTCGCCGAGCTCGAGCGCCTCGATCACCGCCGGAACGCGCGACAGCGGGACGACCTCGGTCGGGGCGACCGCGGCGCCGGCGGCCTCGACGATCGGCGCGGTCACCACGATGTTCGTCGTCGGGATGCCGTGCGCGCGCAGCTGGTACTCGCCGGGCGAGAGACCGCGGATCGCGATCGCGCCCTCCAACGGCTCGAGCGTGGCCGCGGCGTGGCGCGCCGGCAAGTTCGCGCGCTGCTCGACGAGCGAGGCGCGCTGCAGCATGTCGCTCGCCCTCCGGCCCTGTGGAATGCGCACGAGCACGTCGCGGCCCGCGGCGGCGTGGATCGGCACCGACGAGACCGGCGGGTCGTCGATCTCCCAGGTCTGGCTCGCGCCGCCGAGGGTGGCGACGATGCGCCGGGCGCCGGGGAGTGCCCCGAGCTCGACCCGGCCGCGCGCGTCGGTCGCCAGCTCGACCTTGAGCTGGGTCTGGGCCCACCGATGAACGACGCCGATCGTCACCGGGCGGTGCGCGCGCGGCTCGCCGGTCTTGCCGAGGGCCGATACCACCCAGCCGGCGCTGGTGTGGGCGAGGTAGAGCGCCTCGGTCCGCGGCCCGGTGTGGATCTTCGCGACGCTGAAGCTGCGCGACGCGCTGACCTCGCGCTCGCGCTGCTCGCTGCGCACCTCGACGCGGCCGCGCACGGTGAGCGCGACCTCGGCGGTGTCGTCGCCGAGCGGCCACTCGAGCACGGCGGCATCGTCGTCGTCCATGACGAGCGGCTGCGACCTGGTGGTCGCCACGCCATGGCGATCGGTCAGCACGAGGTCCCAGCTCGCCTGCCGGAGCAGCGCGAGCGAGGCCGCGGCGCCGCCGATCGACAGCGACAGCCGCGCGATCGCATGCGCGGTGCGTCCGGCGGTGAGGTCCTGGCGATCGAGCACGAGCGCGAGATCGAGCTGCACGGTCTCGGCGACCAGATCGACGTGCGCCACCGTCGCGACATCGCCGGCGGTCAGCAGCATCGGCGTGCGCCCGGGGCTGGTCGAGAACGGCACGGTGATCGTCCCGCGCTCGTCGGGGATGTACTCGCGGTCGCCGATCCACGCGCGCGCGTCGGGCCTGGGCCGCCCCGCCTCGTCGAGGATCGCGATCACTTGGCCGGCCGCGCCGACCCGCATCGCGTGGCGCAATCGCCCCTTCTGGATCACCGCGCGGCTCGACATCCCGTTGCCGATCAGGTCGATGACGTAGGTGCCCGGGCGCGTGCAGGCCGCGAGCTCGAGGCGGCGTCGCACCCTCCGGATCGCCGGCTCGTCGAGCCGCAGGACCTCCTCGTGGCTCGCCGCGAGCCCGTCGAGATCGAGCGCGGCGTCGACCTCGCGATGGTGGTGCTGGAAGTACGCCAGCGGATCGATCCGGAAGACCTTGACCACCAGCTCGCCGACGTTCTTGAGATCGACGTCGAGGACGATCGGCTCGTCGGCGGCGAACCGCCGCGGGTCGTGCGAGCACCACGCGATCTCGATCTGCTCGCGCAGCGCGGCAGCGCGCGCCGGCC
>DATIPJ010000056.1:0-14055 GCA_035472155.1 Kofleriaceae bacterium | reverse complement strand
ACCCCCGACGCTGCCGAGCCCCGGCCATCCAGCGCCGCCGAGCTCGCCGGTCTCGCCGCAGGAATTTCCACAGCTGACCTCGCCAGGCTCGCTCTCGCTGCTGGCGACGGCGCAGACCGCGCCCGCGGGCCCACCTCCGATCCCCGCGCGTTCGCCTGCCATGCCTCCGCCGTTGCCTCGCGTGATCACCGCGCGTCGCCCCCTGCCGGCGCCGCCGATCTCTGCGATCCCGATTGCGACGCCGCCGCCGCTGCCCTCGGTCCCCGCCGTCGAGTCGAGCGCGCCCTCCATCGAGCCTCCGCGCGTGTCGTTCGCGGCGAGCTCATCGGCGCTCGAGCCAAGCACGCGAACGACTCCGCCCGCGATCGCGGTGACGCGGTTCCAGGTCGCGCTCAATGTCACCGGCGCGCTGCCACCGATCGACGACATCGTGTTCGAGCCCCAGGCGCTGCCGCAGCGACCGCGCGTCGAGCCGCGCATCGGCGACCCCGAGCCGGTCGTCGTCGACGATTCCGCGACACCTGCCGTCATCGTCGATCGCCCGAGTGACCGGACCGTTCCAGACAGCCAGCCGCCGCCGAGCAACGTACCCGTCCCGGCCGACGCCTTCCGCACGGACGAGACGCCGACCATCGAGGCACGCGCGCCCGAGACGCGGACTCCTGGATCGGCGCTCGTGCTGCCAGCCAATCCACTGCAGGATCTCAGCGACGAGTCGATCGAGGGCTTCGTCGACTGCACGCTGTACGAGGAGTCTGGAAACTTCTTTCATCCGACCAGCGACAGCCTCCATTTCGACGACGCGCTTGCCGATCCGCCGGTCGCACCGCTCGCGACCCGCGCGCCCGGGCCGGGGACCGTACCGGCGATGCCGTTCGATACGGCGCCGAACCTGACCGTCCTCGCGCGCGGCGAGTCCGAATCGCTGCGCGTCTCGCCCGACGAGCTCCCGATGCCGCCGGGCGCGATGCCGCCTGAGGGGATGATGCCCCCGAGCGCGATGCCGCCCGTCGAGATGCCGGTCGCGCCCCAGCCGCTGCCGGTCGAGTCGTCTGCGCCGCCGCCGTGGCCCGATGCGGGGATGGCGTACCCGACGTATCCGACGTATCCGACGGTCGACGCGATCCATCACGCGAGCTACGCGGCCATGCAGCAGGTCGAGCCGCAAGCGCCGACAGCGGAGCCGCTCGCGTGGCGCCCCGAACCGGCGTGGCGGCGCTGGGCGCTCATCGCCGGTACCGCCGTGGCTGCGATCATCGTCGCCTTCGTGATCGCTCGACTTGCCCGGGGCACACCGCACCTGGAATCCAAGGCTGCGGCGAGCCAGGTCAACGCCTCACAGGCATCCTCCTCGCCTGCGTCGCCGTGGCAACGGTCGCAGCGATCGCCATCGCCATCGCCATCGCCATCGCCATCGCCATCGGTCGCGCGCGGTGAGACGCGCGCCGTCGCAGCATCCGGCCCGAGCGCGGCGAGTGCGGATCCGAAACCTGCGCGCGGATCGGATGCGAGAGTCGCACCGCCCGGCCCTGTCTCGCGGAGCGCGGCGCCCGCGACCGGGGACGCTGCCGACGACGAGGAGGCCGGCAGCCGCGGCGCGGCGGTCGTCGGTAACGGGCCGTGCCGCCTGACGATCGCGACCACGCCGGCCGGGTCGATCGTGCGGATCGACGATACGCCGGTGGGACCGTCGCCGCTCACGATCGCGAGCACGTGCGAGAAGCACAAGATCGAGCTATCGCACGCGCGGTATCAGGCACAGACCCGATGGGTGACGCTCGCCGCGGACCAGCCGCAGGAGCTCGAGCTCAACCTGCCGCGGCCGACGCACGCGGTGACGATCACGTCGTTTCCGACCGGGGCGGAGCTATTGATCGATGGCCGCCGCGCCGGCACGACACCGACGGTCGTGCAGATGATGGGCTTCTCGACGGCGAACCTGACGTTCACCAAGCCCGGGTTTCAGAGTGTGACCAAGAAGGTCTACAGCAAGCTTCCGCAGGATCACGTGTTCGTGAAGCTGATGAAGTGAGGCGGCAGACGCGTGCAGGCATCTGCCGCCGTCTCAGCAGTTAGCGCACCGTCACGTGGGCACGGGCGCGCCAGCCGCCGTCGACCCAGACGTGGCCGCGGCCACGGCGCTCCCAGCGGCCCTCGACGTAGACCTGATCCGCGCGCTCACGCTCGTAGTAACCACCGCGCCACACCCAGGTCCGGCCGGGGTGCGTCCAGCGGCCGTGGATCCAGACGTAGCCCGGGCGCGAGACGACGACTTCCTCGCGAACCGGCGGAGGAGCGTCCTCGACGAGATAGGCGCCACCGGAGGCATAACAGCCGGACATGGCAGGAAGGGCAGCGACGGCAGCGCCGGCGACCACGAAAGCTGCGAGCATCTTGCGTAGTGACTTCATTGCTAATCTCCGTTCTTGCGATCGAGATCAGCAATCAGCGCGCCAGTACTAGATCCGCTCAGACGTCCGCCCAGGGAGCGATGCCGCACACCGGAGAATCCTCCGAATTCATGCGCAGAAGCGGCATCGTCGAGCGCGCGAACGCAGCGCGCCAGCGATCCTCGATGCGTCGTGCGTGGCCGCGCAAGGATGCGCATCGCACGGCGTGCGAATCGGGGGCGGTGTGCGGCTCTGCGCGAGCTTATCTGCTGACATATCCGGCGTTTGACGTGGTGCGCAGGAGGTAGATCGCCCACGCCTCGGAGCTGTCCTTGCCGGGATCATACCCCCCGAGTAGAGTCGGCCATGTTTGAGGACCCGAGGGAGGCACTCACCTTCGACGACGTCTTGCTGGTCCCGGGATACAGCGAAGTAATCCCGCGCGACGTCGACGTCACAACACGCCTTACCCCGGCGATTCCATTGCGGATTCCGCTGGTGTCTTCGGCGATGGATACGGTGACCGAGTCGGCCACGGCGATCCGCATGGCGCGCGAAGGCGGCATCGGCTTCATCCACAAGAACCTCCCCATCGAGGACCAGGCGCGCGAGGTCAATCGCGTGAAGAAGGCGCAGTCGGGCATCGTGGTGGACCCGGTGACGATCGCGCCGTCGCGCACGCTGGAAGACGCGCTCGCGCTGATGCGCCACCATCGGATCAGCGGCCTGCCCGTGGTCGATGCGGATCGGCGACCGCTCGGCATCCTCACCAACCGCGATGTGCGGTTCGAGAAGCGGCTGTCGCTGCAGGTCGGCGAGGTGATGACGAAGAACCCCGTGACGGTGAAGGACGGGGTGCAGATCGACGAGGCGAAGGATCTGCTGCACAAGCATCGGATCGAGAAGCTGCTGGTGATCGATGGCGGCGGGCGGCTCAAGGGCCTGATCACGATCCGCGATATCGAGCAGGCCGAGGCGCACCCGACGGCGGCGACCGACGAGCTCGGGCGGCTGCGGGTGGGCGCGGCGGTCGGCATCGGCTCCGACCGCGAGGCGCGCGTCGAGGCGCTGATGGCGGCGGGCTGCGATGTCATCTGCATCGACACCGCGCACGGGCACTCGGCGGGGGTGCTCGAGGCGGTTCGCAAGACGCGCAAGCGGTTCCCGAAGCTGCAGCTGGTCGCCGGCAACATCGCCACCGGCGAGGCGACGCGCGCGCTGATCGAGACTGGCGTCAATGCGATCAAGGTCGGCGTGGGCCCTGGCTCGATCTGCACCACGCGCATCGTCGCCGGCGTGGGCGTGCCGCAGCTGACCGCGATCGCGGACTGCGTCGCGGCGGCGAAGGGCTCGGGCGTCGCGGTCATCGCCGACGGCGGCATCAAGTACTCGGGCGATGTCTCCAAGGCGCTCGCCGCCGGCGCCGACACGGTGATGATCGGCAGTCTGTTCGCCGGCACCGACGAGGCGCCCGGCGAGATCATTCTGTATCAGGGCCGGTCGTACAAGGCGTATCGCGGGATGGGCTCGATCGGCGCGATGAAGGACGGCTCTCGCGATCGCTATTTCCAGAGCGACGTCGAGACGCCGCAGAAGCTCGTGCCCGAGGGCATCGAGGGCCGCGTGCCGTACAAGGGCCCGCTGCGCGAGTCGCTGTACCAGCTGGTCGGCGGTCTGCGCTCGTCGATGGGATACCTCGGCTGCGCGACGATCTCGGAGCTACATGCCAAGGCCAAGTTCGTAAGGATCTCCGCGGCGGGCCTGCGTGAGAGCCACGTCCACGACGTGATCATCACGAAGGAAGCACCCAACTACCGCGTGGAATGACACGGGAACAAACATGGCGCATCAGCTGATCCTGGTCCTGGATTTCGGTTCGCAGTACACGCAGCTCATCGCGCGCCGGATCCGCGAGCAGGCGGTCTACTGCGAGATCCATCCGTTCACGCTCGCCCGCGATCCGGAGCTCCGGCAGCTGCGGGCGATGAAGCCGACGGGCATCGTGCTGTCGGGCGGACCGTCGTCGGTGTACGACGAGGGCGCGCCGACGATCTCGCCCGCGCTGTTCGACGTCGGCGTTCCGATCCTCGGCATCTGCTACGGCGCGCAGCTCGCGGCGCACCTGCTCGGCGGAGACGTGCAGCCGGCGGACCGCCGCGAGTACGGCCGCGCGACGGTGAAGATCAAGCAGGCCGACGGCGTGTTCCGCACGATGCACTCCGGCGAGGAGCTCTCGGTGTGGGCGTCGCACGGCGACCGGGTCGCGGCGATCCCGCCCGGCTATGTGCACACCGCCGAGTCCGACAACTGCGTGATGTCGGGGTTCGCGAACGCGGCCAAGCGCATCCACTGCGTGCAGTTCCATCCCGAGGTCGTGCACACGCCGCGCGGCGCGGAGCTGCTCGCCAACTGGCTGTTTGGCATATGCGGCGCGGCCGGCGACTGGTCGATGGCCTCGTTCGTGGAGGAGTCGGTCGCTCGCATCCGGGCCCAGGTCGGCGCGCACGGCCGCGTGATCTGCGGGCTGTCGGGCGGGGTCGACTCGAGCGTCGCCGCGGCGCTGCTGCACCGCGCGATCGGCGAGCGGCTGACCTGCATCTTCGTCGACAATGGCCTCTTGCGCCGGGGCGAGCGCGAGCAGGTGGCGGCGCTGTTCCGCGATCACTTCAAGGTCGACCTGCGCGTGGTCGACGCCGAGCAGCGGTTCCTCGATGCGCTCGCCGAGGTCACCGACCCGGAGCGCAAGCGCAAGATCATCGGCCACGAGTTCATCTCGGTGTTCGACGACGAAGCGCGCACGATCTCCGGCGTGGAGTTCCTGGCCCAGGGCACGCTCTATCCCGATGTCATCGAGAGCGTGTCGTTCAAGGGGCCCTCGGCGGTGATCAAGTCCCACCACAACGTGGGCGGCCTGCCCGAGCGGATGAAGCTCGCGCTGGTCGAGCCGCTGCGCGAGCTGTTCAAGGACGAGGTGCGCCAGCTCGGGCTCGAGCTCGGTCTGCCGCGACACATGGTGTGGCGCCAGCCGTTCCCCGGCCCCGGCCTCGCCGTGCGCTGCCTCGGCCCGCTGACCAGGCCGCGGCTCGACGTGCTGCGCGCCGCCGATGCGATCATCGATGAGGAGATCCGCTCGGCGGGGCTCTACGAGTCGATCTGGCAATCGTTCGGCGTGCTGCTCCCCGTGCGCTCGGTGGGCGTCATGGGCGACGCGCGCACCTACGAGGAGGCGCTCGCGCTGCGCGCTGTGCACTCGCGCGATGGCATGACGGCCGACTGGGTGCAGCTGCCCTACGACCTGCTCGGCCGGATCTCCTCGCGCGTGATCAACGAGGTGCGCGGGATCAACCGCGTGGTCTACGACATCACGAGCAAGCCGCCCGGCACGATCGAGTGGGAGTGAGCGCGATCAGCCGGCGAGCCAGGCGCGGAAGCGCGCCGCGTTCTCCTGGCTGACGATGACTTCCTCGGCGGCCGCCGGCGCGAGCTCGACGAGCAGCTTGCCCTTCACGAACGGGCGGAACCCGGCGACCGCGGAGGCATGCACGAGGTACTGGCGGTTGACGCGGAACACCTCGTCGGCCAGGTCGCGCTCGAGCTCGCCGAGCGTCTGATCGACGGCAAACCGGCGGCCGTCCCGGGTGACGACCTCGACCAGCTTGTCGACGACGACGAAGTAGGCGATCTCGGCGAGCGACAGCACGACGAAGCCATCGCGCCGGCGGGCGACGAGGCGGCGCGGCGCGGTCGCGCCTTCTCGCGTTTGTGCGAGCGGCGCGGCGCGCGCGCCGAGCCAGGCGTCGAGCAGGCCGCGCATGCGCTCGGTGAAGTGGCTCTCGAGGCGGTCGTACTTGGCCAGCGCGCCGGCGACATCTTCCTCGCGCAGCGGCTTGAGGAGATACGCGATCCCGTCGCGCTGCATCGCCTCGACGAGATACTCATCGTAGGCCGTCGTGAAGATCACCGGGCAGCCGGGCTGGGCGCGCTCGAAGATCTCGAGCGAGAGGCCGTCGGCGAGCTGGATGTCGGCGAGGATGAGATCGGGCGGCGGGTGGGCCGCGAGCCAGGCGAGCGCGTCAGCGACCGAGGCGAGGGCGGTGACCGCCGCGTTCGGGCGGTGGCGGGCGAGCACCTGGGTGAGCCAGGTCCGCGCGGGCAATTCGTCCTCGAGGACCAGGATGGTCATGCGAGCGGCACCGTGACCGCGAACCGGCCGTCGCGCTGGTCGATCGAGATGCCGCGGCCGGTCGCCAGGCGGCTGCGGTCGTCGAGGTTGCGCAGCCCGACGCCGGCCGACGGGCGCTGGGTGCGGCGCGGCCGGCGCTCGTTGGCGACGACGATCGCGTCGCGGCCGAGGCGGACCTCGACGGCGAGCGGCGCCTGGTTGTGCTTGATCGCGTTGTCGACCAGGAGCTGCAGCGCGGTCGTCGGCAGCCGCGCGCGGCGGTCGATGCCGTCGTCGACGATGTCGATCGCGATCGCGTCGCCGAACCGCAGACGGACGAGCTCGACGAAGTCGCCCAGGAAGCCGAGCTCGTCGGCGACGGTCGCCAGGGCGTGGCCGCGCTGCGCGAGCAGGTAGCGGTGCATGTCGGCCAGGTGGAGCGTGAACGCGCGCGCCTGCGGCGGGTCGGCCTCGACGAGGGTCGCCAGGGTGTGCAGCGCGTTGAACATGAAGTGCGGATCGACCTGGGCGAGGAACGCCGCGAGCTGGGCCTCGGCCCGCGCCCGCTCGAGCTCGGCGACGCGCACGCGATCGGAGACGCGCTCCTTGATCAGGAAGACGGTCTCGTAGACGTGGGTCACGAACACCACGCAGATGACGATCATGAGCACGACGGTGCGCGTGGTGGCGACCTCGACCGGCACGCCGCGCGCCGCGTACCACGCGACCAGGGTCGCGAGCGAGATCGGCACCGAGAACAGCACGACCGCGGCGAGCAGCATCATGACCTTGCGCACCGGGTGATCGAACCAGCCCCAGTGGCGCCGCTGCTCGAACAGCAGCCAGCGGTTGCCGTGCCAGATCGCGGCCGCGAGCACCACGAACGCGATCGTGCCGAGCCAGTACGCCGCCGAATCGAGCGGCACGTCATCGAGCAGATCGGTGACGCGCGGGATGCCGAGGCCGAACACCGGAATGCCGACTGCCCGTACCAGGCGATCGTCGATGTCGCCCGCCGCGTCGCGCCCATCGCCGGTCCCATCGGCGGCCCCATCGGCCGGAGCGCCGGTCGCATCGCCCTCGCCGCGGGTCAGCTCGGGTGTCGCCTGTCCGGGTTCAGTCGCTCGCGGTCCCGGTTCGGCCGGGATTGCTGGCGACGATGCGGCAAACATCGATAGTGGTGCCGGCATGAGCAACATCAATTATCTCGCCGCTGTCGTCGCTGCGGTGTCAAGCTTCGTGATCGGCGGTGTGTGGTACAGCCCGATCCTGTTCGCGAAGGCGTGGCAACGCGAGGCGGGATTGACCGATGCGCAGCTGCGGACGCAGCTCGGTAAAACCTTCACCGGCGCCTTCGTGCTGTCGCTGATCATCGCGTTCAACCTCGCGGCGTTCCTCGGGCGGAATGCGGGGATCGCGTGGGGCTCGGGCGCGGGTGCGCTCGCGGGCATCGGCTGGGCGACGGCGTCGCTCGCGACGGTGTATCTGTTCGAGCGACGCTCGTCGATGTTGATCGTGATCGACGGCGGTTACCTCGCGGTGTCGTACACGGTCATGGGGGCGATCATCGGCGCGTGGCCCTGAGCTCGGCGTACAATGGCGCCATGCTCGGTCGACGCCTCCCTGCAGCGGCTCGCATCGTCCGTGCGGCGGCGGGGCTCGTCGGTGCAAGCGCGCTCGCGGTGGCGCTGGCGCCGCGGGCGGCGCGGGCCGATCGCGATGCCGAGGATGCCGCGCGCGTCGACTGGGCCGCCGGGCGGATCACCGCGGGCGGAACGGGGCTCGCCGATCGCCATGCGCCGTCGCCGGCGGTCGCGCTCGGGACGTCGCGGCGCGGCGCGGTCGAGGCGGCCAAGCAGCGGATCGCGGCGAAGCTCGGCTCGCTGCCGCTGGCGAGCGGCGGGACGCTGGCGGGAAGGCTTGCCGATGCGGCGGTCAAGGCGCGGGTCGACGCGGCGGTCGATGCCGCCATCGCGATCGCCGCCGAGCCCGAGACCGACGGCAGCTGGCACGTCACGCTCGCGCTGCCGATCGAGGCGATCCGCCAGGCGCTCGACGAGCCGCGCGCGTTGCCCGCTGCAGGCGATGATGGACCGCCGGTGGTGATCGTCGACGGCGTGACGGCCAAGCCGTCGATCGGCTGGTCGATCGGCGGCACAGCCTGCGCGACCCTCTGGGTGAAAGACATCCCCGAATGGGCCAGGGGCGCGCCGCGCATCCGGGCACGCTCGGCGAAGGCCGGCGCGATCACCGTCGACGGGTCGCGCGGCACGCCCGCGACGCTCTACCTGATCATCGGCAAGTAGCTCGCACCGCGTCACGCCGCGAGGTCGGCGCGGGCGCCCGAGATCGGTAGGCGGATCGTGAAGGTCGAGCCCTTGCCGAGCTCGGTGGTGAACCGGAGCGATCCGCCGTGCTTGTCGGTGACCACGGCGCGCGCGATCGCGAGGCCCTGGCCGGTGCCGCGGTTGACGTCCTTGGTGGTGAAGAACGGATCGAAGATGCGGTCGCGGATGTGCTCGGGGATGCCCGAGCCGGTGTCGGAGATGTCGATCACGGCCTCGAGGCCATCGGTGAAGGTCTTGACCCCGATGCGGCCCTTGGTCGCGCCGTCGGGATGGACGTCGGCGATCGCGTGGGCGGCGTTGACCAGCAGGTTGAGCACGACCTGGTTGATCTCGCCCGCGTGGCAGCGCACGAGCGGCAGGTCGCCGAAGTCGATGTCGACGTCGGCGACGTACTTGTACTCGTGATGAGCGATCGTGAGGGTGTTGCGGATCGCCTCGTTGAGGTCGACGTCGCGCATGTCCTGGTCCTGGCGCGCGAACGACTTCATCGAGCGCACGATCGCGCTGACCCGGTCGAGGCCCTCGAGGGCGCGCTTGAGGGCGGTCGGGATCTCGCCGACGACGTACTCGAGGTCGGCGGTCTGCTCGGCGCTGACCGCGTCCTCGGCGGCGGGCAGCGAGGGCGCGCCGCCGACCACGGTGCGCACCGCGACCTGGTACTTGCCGATGAGCGCGATGATGTCCTCGGTCGCCTGAGAGACGAACTGCACGCTGTCGCTGACGAACTGGACCGGGGTATTGATCTCGTGGGCGATACCCGCGGCGAGCCGACCGACCGCCTCGAGCTTCTGCGCGTGGCGCAGCTCGATCTCGACCTGGGCGCGCGCGGCGATCTCCTTCTCGAGAACGACGTTGGCCTCGACGAGGCTCGTGGTGCGCTCCTCGACGCGCTGCTCGAGGGCGTGGTTCAAGGCCTCGAGCGATTCGCTCATCGCGGCGCGCTCCTCGGCGGTGCGCTCGAGGCGGTCGATCATCTCGTTGGTCGACGCGGCGAGCGTGCCGATCTCGTCGCGCAGCTGCGGCGGGATGCGCGCGACGCGGGTGACGTCGCCCTGGTGCGCGATCGCGCGGATGACCTCGGCCATCGAGGCGACCGCGCCGGTGATGCTGGCGGCCATGAGCGAGGCGCTGATCACGGCGAACGCGGCGATCGCGGCGCAGCAGATGAGGATCGGGCCGACCATGTCGTCGACGGAGATCCGCGAGACTTGCGCGCTGAACGCGAAGCTCGCGACGTAGGTGGTCGGGGCGATCGCGACCAGCATGCCGAAGGTCGCCAGGCGGCGGCGCAGCGGCAGCGACGGCGTGCGCAAGGTGAGCGCGCGCTCGCGGGCGAGCAGCGAGACCCGGCGGACGGTGGGCGCGGCGAGCCAGAACGCGATCGTGCTGGCGACCGGCTGCGGGCCGGTGACCATCGTGATGAAGAACAGCACGCCGGCCTCGGTGCAAGTCACCGCGCGCAGCGAGAGCAGCACCGCGAACGTGGCGCCCCACTCGAAGGTCCACAGCCACGCCGCGCGGCGCGGCAAGCGGTAGAGGGCCTCGCCGGCGCGCTCGAGGTGCGCATCGGTCGCCGCGCCCGTGCGCTCGGCGCGATGCCAGCGCCAGATCGGCGCGAGCGAGTGCGCAAGCCCGAGGAAGAACAGCGCGGTGAACGGCGCCGAGATGCCGGCGTACCACGACAGCTCGGTCGCGCGGGCAGCCGAGGTGTGCGCAGCCGTGAGCTCGAGGTAGCTGTAGCCGATGAGCGCCTTGAACAGCAGCTCCACGCCGGCAAATGCGAGGATCACACGCAGGGGCAGCGAGGCGCGGCGTGGGCCCACGCTCCTGTATCGCTCGCCGACGGCAAACGTATAGGCCCGGGTGTCGGGGGCTGTGCGACGGCGCTGGGGCCGGGCGCGAAGCGGCTTCGGCGGGCAAAAGCGTGGGCCGGGCGAAAAGGGGCAGTCGCTGCGGCGGTTTGCTAGTCTCATGGCGACGTGAGAATCGCCGCTGCTGCTGTGCTGTTCGTACTCGTGGGGGCGAGCGCGGTCGCGCGCGCCGAGGACGTCGTCGCCTATCAGGCCGACGGTGATGCCGACGCCCGGGCCCCGGATGCGCGGGTCGAGGCGCTCGACGAGGCGTTCGGTAAGGCGGTTTCGCAGGCGCTCGGCGAGCTGGTCGAGCCCGAGGCCCGCAAGCAGAGCAAGCCCGTGCTCGACCGCGAGCTGGTCGGCCACGCGCGCCTCTGGGTCACCAAGTTCACGGTGACCAAGGAATCGGTCGCCGACGACCGCAAGCTGGTCTCGGTCTCGGTGCGGGTCGATCGCGACAAGCTGCGCGCGCGGCTCACCGAGCTCAACATCGCGACCCGGGCGGCGGACGGCCGCGGCGAGGCGGCGGCCAGCGCGATCGCCGCCACGGTGCTCTTGCGCGTGGTGACGCCCGAGGGCGTGCACGCCAGCTATGGGCTGTCGGCCGAGAAGGAGGTCGCCGGGCTGGCCGCGCTGTCGAGCGTGCTGCGCCGGGCGAACATGGTGGTCAAGCGCGCGCCCGCGTCGGGGCCGGCGGCGAAGGCCGACGGAGACCTGCCGGTCGACGACGATACCGCCGAGGCGCTCGGCGCGGAGGCCAAGGCCGACGTGGTCGCGATCGCGAGCGCGACGCTGGGCTCGCCGGTGCCGCTGCGCGGGATCGATGCGAGCGGTGTGTTGATCACCGCGCGCGTGCGGTTGTTCGATCGCAAGACGCACAAGGCGCTCGGGCAGGGCGCCGTGGTCACGGCGTCGCGCGGGACGGATCCGGGCGTCGTCGGGTATGCGCTCGATCGCGCGCTGGTCGCGGCGGCATCGGATGTGCTGCCGCAGCCGGCGCAGAAGTTGCCGCAGGCCCAGGCGTTCACCGGCAACGACGCGCCGATCGGCGAGCCCGGCGTGGTGCTCGTGCGCCTCGCGCGCTCGACGCCGTGGGGCATGGTGCAGTCGGAGATCAAGCACCTCGTCGGTGCGCGCGGCGTACAGCGAGCGACGCTGCGCCACGTCTCGCCCGCGGGCTGGGTGATCGGCGTGGCGACCGGCGAGTCGATCGACCGGATCGCGTCGATCGTGAAGAAGCCGCCGACCGCCGATACCGCGGTGTCGGTGAAGATCGTCGGCGATCTCGTCGAGGCGACGCTGTCCGGGGCGCCGTGATCCGCGCGGCGCTCGCGGCGGGGGTCGCGCTGGCGATCGCGTGCGGCCCGCGCGCCGCGCCGAGCGGCCCTCGGTCCGGCGACGCCGTCGTCGTGCTCAAGAGCAACGTGCGGGACGCGCAGGTCTACATCGACGGCCGGTTCGTCGCGCCGCTGAACGCGCTGCGCGGCGGCGTGGCGCTCGCGGCCGGCGCGCATCGGCTCGAGCTGCGTCACGAGGACTACTTCTCGAGCTATCTCGAGCTTCAGCTCGCTCGGGCCGAGCGCAGGACGGTCGCGCTCGACATGGCCGTGATCCTGCCGTGACCGCGCGCGGTCATGGCGCGGTGCGCGGCCGCGAAACGTAGTAGCCGATCGCGAGCAGTGCGAGCCACGGTATGGCGGTCAGGAGCGTGGAGCCCAGGCCTGGGACCCACCAGGTGGAGATGAGGATCGCCGTGACCAGCGCCGCGCCGGCGTACGAGCCGAGCGGGCGCGAGGTCCGGCGAAACCGGATGTGGGTCACGAAAATCATGAGCCAGACGAATAGCGCGCCGAACAGCGCGATGCCGAACAGCTTCTGGAAGGCCGAATCGGGCCACTTCGCGTAGACCAGTGCCGCGGCGCCAAGCCCCAGGCTCGACACCAGGAGCGCGATGACCGGCGCGCCGCGCGACGACACGCTGCCCAGCGACGGGGGAACGAAGCCGGCGCGAGAGAGCGAAAACAGCGTGCGCGAGATCAGGTAGAGGTTGGCGTTGGCGCTCGACAGCGCCGCGGTGAGCACGACGAAGTTCATCACCCCGGCGGCGGCCGGGATGCCGACCTTGACCAGCACGCTGACGAACGGGCTCTCACCCACGCCGAGCTGCTGCCACGGGGTCAGCGCGGTGAGCAGCGCCGTGGCGACGATGTAGATCGCCGACAGCCCGAAGACCATGCGGCGCATCGCGCGCGGGATCGTGCGCGCGGGGTCGGCGGCCTCGCCCGAGGTCACGCCGACGATCTCGACGCCGATGAACGAGTAGATGACGAGGCAGCAGCCCAGCCACACGCCTTTGGCGCCGAACGGCATGAAGCCGCCCCCGGCGGTCAGGTTGCCGAGGCCGATCGCCGGCTCGCCGGTGGCGCCGACCAGCAGCAGCACGCCGAGGCCGATGAACAGGAGCAGCGCCACGACCTTGACCACGACCAGCCAGTACTCGACGGTGCCGAGCTGGCCGACGGCGCGCGAGTTGATGAACACCAGCGCGGCGCCGAAACCGACGACCCACACCGCGCCGTGGACCTGCGGGAACCAGAAACCCATGTAGAGCGAGACCGCGACCAGCTGGGCACCGGTGGCGATCACCTCCATCAGCCAGTAGCTCGCGCGAACCGCATAGCCGGCAAATGGCGAGACATAGATACCGGCGTAGAGGCCGAACGCTCCCGCCGCTGGATGCGCGACCGCCATCTCGCTGAGCGCGCGGCCGAGCAGCAGCGAGAGCCCGGCGACGATGACGGTCGAGACGATCACCGCGGGGCCGGCGACGTTGACCGCGAGGCCGCTCGCGAGGAATAGACCCGTGCCGATCGCCCCGCCGAGCGCCATCATGGTCTGCTGCACCGACGAGAGCTGGCGCGACAGGCCGCGCTCGTTGCGAACGTCCGAGTGCAGATCGGCCGGCGTCATGTGTCGGCTCCCGACGGTGTTAGGGTGCAGCGCGTGGAAAGACTGTCACATGGCGCGCGGTCGTTGTGTGAGTCGCACGTCGATCGCTTGCAGATTCTGCGCGATCTGAGAGACGATGCTTCAGACAGCAACAGACATCTCGTGTAGCTTCGAGTCCCACACCGACATTCAGGGGTTGTTGTCAGGCTCCGGAGCAGTCCACGTCAATGATGTACTGCGGAGGTACGTAGCTATGTACTATCCTGGGGATCGCAATAGCTTGAACGCCAAGATCCAGGCCCCCTTTGTGCTGGCCGAGATCCGCGCGCTCCGCGCCTCGATCTTCAAAAGCT
>DATIPJ010000055.1:0-24841 GCA_035472155.1 Kofleriaceae bacterium | reverse complement strand
CGCGAATCACCTGGCGCGCATGCTCGAGCGACGTCGTGAACCGCACACCGCCTGGCAGGGCGCGCTCGAGCCGGGCGCGCAGGTCGCCCCGCACGCGCCGTGCGTTGCCGTTCAGGATGGCGATGGCTCTCACGGTGCAGCTGTGACGCGGGGGTGGCAAAGATATCGCGGGCCGCACGGCATCGCGACAATCCGGCAGACCGGGCGGTCGACCGGGTGAACAACGCGTGATCGGCGAGGGCAAGCGCCGAGCGCACAGGCACCGTGGGGTGATGAAGCGCTTCGCAGTCGCGACCCTCCTGACGACGGCAACGGCCGCCGCCGCGTCGCCAGCCCCGGCACCCGCTCCGAACGGGCCACCGAGCGCACCGCCGATGAGCCCGCCACCGCCGACGAGTGCGGTACCGAGCGCGCCATCGACGAGCTCGGCAGAGCGGCCGCCGGCGCCGCCGAGCTCGGTCGAACCTCAGAAGCAAAGGGAGGAATACATGCCGAACGCCATGCTTCTCGTCGTTGCAGGTGGCGCGCTGGGCGCCGGCGGGCTGTTCGCCGGTGGCTACCTCGGCTACGAGCTCGAGTGCGCCTCGGGTTGCCCCGGCGAGTTCGGCGGGCTCGGCGGGCTCTTGCTCGGCGCCGGGATCGGGCTGACCGTGGCATCGACCACCGGGATCATGCTGACCGGCCTCGACGGCGAGCATCACAGCTCGGCGGGGCTGACCTGGCTCGGCACGGCCATCGGCGGCGCGCTCGGCGCCGTGGCCGCCGGCAAGCTGAGCCACGACCTCCCGAGCGCGACGTTCTTCCTGGCGGGCGGCAGCGCGCTCGGAGGCACGCTGATGTACTACGCCGCACGGACCAAGGACCGGACCGAGCCGAGCCCGTTGCGACACGCCGGACGCGCGGTCGGCCCGGAACAGCGAAGCGAAGGACGGTCGAAGAGCCATCTCCGGCCGGTGGTCCGCGTGGTGCCGTTCACCGACGGCAGCAGTGTCGGGGTCGCGCTCGTCGGCAACGCGCTTTGACCGCCGCGCCGGTTTCGAGGTCTCGCGAGCGCGCTCACGTGTCGCGGAGGAACGCGGCGACCGCGGCGGCGAACGCATCGGGCTGATCGCGATGCACCCAGTGGCCGGCCGGCGCGAGGCCGATCCAGCGCACGGCGTGGCGATCGAGGAGCGCGCGGCTCCGCTCGCAGATGCCGCCCGGGAGGCCGGCGACGAACAGCGCGGGCGCGCGCAGCGCCGCAAACCGCGGGGCCAGCTGCTCGGCCCGGCTCAGCTCGACCAGCTCGCGCGCATGGCGATGAAACATTCGCGGCGAGGCAGCCGAGAGGGCCGCGTGGTAGCCGCGCAGCGCCAGGTCGGTGCGGCCGGCTTCGTAGACGTCGGCGCGCAGCGCGGTGAACCCGGAGGCGATGAAGTCGTCGATCGCGTACGCGGCCGCTTTGCCGCTGAAGCTGCAATCGCCGAGCGAGATGTTGCCGTCGATGTTCACCACGGCGCGGACGGCCGTGCGCTCGGCGATCAACGTGGCGAGCACGCCGCCCATCGACGCGCCGACCAGCGCCGGTCGACGGTCGCCGAGCCAACCGACGAGATGACCCACAAGCGCGTCGAGCGCGCGACCATCGCCGGTGCGACCATCGCCGGTGCGATCATCGCCGGTGCGATCATCGCCGGTGCGATCATCGCGGACATCGGGAGCGCCGCGCTCATCGCGAGCATCGCGGGTTGCATCCTCTTCTTCGTCGGGCCAGGGCGAGCGGCCGTAGCCGGGGAGGTCGGGCAGCACGTGCGTGAAGCCGGCGAGCGCGGGGTGCGCGGCCACGGCGTCGAAGTTTGGCGACCACTCGCCCAGGCCGTGCAGCCAGAGCAGCTCGGGCCCGGCGCCGAACCGGCGCACGATCATGCCGTGCTCGAGCGACCAGGGCATGGCGCGTGCGGCTAGTGGAAGGCGCCGCGGATGCGGGAGATGGCCTCCTCGATGTTCGCGCGCGAGTTGAACGCCGAGAGGCGGAAGTAGCCCTCGCCCGCCGGGCCGAAGCCGGCGCCCGGGGTGCCGACGACCTGGGTCTGGGTGAGAAGGCGATCGAAGAGCTCCCACGACGGCGTGCGCTCGCGCGTGCGCAGCCAGAGGTAGGGCGCGTGCACGCCGCCGAATACGGTGAGCCCGGCGGCGCCCAGGGCCTCGCGCAGGATCCGTGCGTTCTCCATATAGAAGGCGATCTGGGCCCGGGTCTGCTCGAGGCCCGCGGGCGAGTAGGCGGCCGCGGCGCCGCGCTGCACGACGTAGGAGGCGCCGTTGAACTTGGTGGAGTGGCGGCGCGACCACAGCGCGTTGAGCGAGCCGCGCTTGCCGTCGGGGAGCGTGCCGGTGACGGTCTTGGGTACGACCATGAAGGCGCAGCGCACGCCGGTGAAGCCTGCGCGCTTGGAGAAGCTGCGCAGCTCGATCGCGCAGTCGCGCGCGCCGTCGATCTCGTAGATGGAGTGCGGCAGCGCCGGGTCCGAGATGTAGCCCTCGTAGGCGGCGTCGAACAGGATGACTGCGTCGCTGGCGCGCGCCCAGGCGACCCAGCGCTCGAGCTGCGCGCGCGTCGCGACCGTGCCGGTCGGATTGTTCGGCGAGCACAGATAGACGAAATCGACCGGCTCGGCGGGCGGGTCGGGCTGAAAGCCATTGGCCTCGTTGCCGACCAGGTAGGTGAGCCCGGCGTAGCGGCCGTCGGCACCCACGGGGCCGGTGCGGCCGGCCATGACGTTGGAGTCGATGTAGACCGGGTAGACCGGGTCGGTGACGGCGATGCGCGCGCCGTGCGCGAAGATCTCCTGGATGTTGCCGCTGTCGCACTTGGAGCCGTCGCTGACGAAGATCTCGTCGGCGGCGACCTGGACGCCGCGCGCCGCGAAGTCATGCTCGCGGATCGCCTCGACCAGAAAATCGTAGCCCTGCTCGGGGCCGTAGCCGCGAAAGGACTCGCGGTGCGCCATCTCGTCGACGGCGGCATGCATGGCCTCGACGATCGCGGGGGCGAGCGGCTCGGTGACATCGCCGATGCCGAGGCGGATGACACGGGCGTCGGGGTGCGCGGCCTGGTAAGCGCGGACGCGCCGCCCGATCTCCGGGAACAGGTAGCTTGCGGGAAGCTTGGCGTAATGCTCGTTGATGCGCGCCATGGGCGGGGAAGGTAGCCGAAAGCTCGTCGCGACGCGATGAGCCAGGGATGAGATAGAGTGCCGCCGTCATGGCCGAGCGCAACGACTTCATCCGCGACATCATCGACGACGACCTGCGGGCCGGCCGCCACAGCCGGGTGGCGACCCGCTTCCCGCCCGAGCCCAACGGGTACCTGCACATCGGGCACGCCAAGTCGATCTGCCTCAACTTCGGGATCGCGCGCGATTACCAGGGCACGTGCAACCTGCGCTATGACGACACCAATCCCACGAAGGAGGACGTGGAGTACGTCGACTCGATCGAGCGCGACGTGCGCTGGCTCGGGTTTGCGCCCACGGCGGTGCTGTTCTCGGCCGACTACTTCCCGAAGATGTACGAGCTCGCCGAGCGGCTGGTCACCGACGGCAAGGCCTACGTGTGCGATCTCGACGAGGAGCAGATCCGCGAGTACCGCGGCACGCTCAGCGAGCCCGGGCGGCCGAGCCCCTTCCGCGACCGCAGCGCCTCTGACAACCTCGCGCGGCTGCGCCGCATGAAGGCGGGCGAGCTGCCCGACGGAGCCTGCACGCTGCGCGCGAAGATCGACATGGCGTCGCCCAACATGAAGATGCGCGACCCGCTGCTCTACCGGATCCGCCACGCGCATCACCATCGCAGCGGCGACGCGTGGTGCATCTATCCGATGTACGACTACGCGCACCCGATCGAAGATGCGATCGAAGGCATCACGCATTCGATCTGCACGCTGGAGTTCGAGAACAACCGCGACATCTACGACTGGGTGCTCGACCACACCGGGCCGTGGCATCCGCGGCCGCACCAGTACGAGTTCGCGCGGCTCGCGCTGGACTACACGCTGATGAGCAAGCGCAAGCTGCTTTCGCTGGTCGAGGGCGGCCACGTCTCGGGCTGGGACGATCCGCGGATGCCGACGATCGCGGCGATGCGGCGGCGCGGCTACAGCCCCGAGGCGATCCGCGCGTTCGCCGACATGATCGGCGTCGCCAAGGCGAACTCGTGGGTCGACATCGGCAAGCTCGAGTACTGCGTGCGCGACGACCTCAACCGCAACGCGCCGCGCGTGCTCGGCGTGCTGCGGCCGATCGAGGTCGAGCTCACCGGGCTGCCCGCGGCTACGTTGCCCGACGCGCCATTCTTCCCCCCGGACGTCGGCAAACCCGGGGCGCGACCGCTCTCGATCAGCGACCGGATCTACATCGAGCGCGACGACTGGCGCGACGAGCCGCCGGCCGGCTACCACCGCCTCGCGCCCGGTCGCACCGTGCGGCTGCGCTACGGAACCTGCATCGCCGCCGGCGAGGTGCTCGAGCGCGACCTCGCCGGCGAGGTCCTGCGGATGCGCGCCACCGTGCTGCCCGAGACCGCGGGCGGCAAGAACCCCACCGACGGCACGAAGGTCTGGGGCGTGATCCACTGGGTCGACGCAGCGACCGCGGTGCCCGCGGAGGTCCGACTGTACGGTCGGCTGTTCAAGTCCGCGCGCCCCGACGAAGGGGGTGGCGATTTTCTGCAGCAGCTGGATCCGGCGTCGCTCGAGGTCGTGCACGGCGCGCGGCTCGAGGCGAGCCTCGGCGCGGCGGAGGTCGGCTCGCGCTGGCAGCTCGAGCGGGTCGGCTACTTCGCGGTGGATGAGGACTCGAGGCCCGGGGCGCTCGTGCTCAATCGGGTCGTGACCTTGCGCGATTCGTACGCCGACGCGGCGCAGCCCGCGGCGGGAAGCGGGGCCGCCGCAGCGCAACCGGTCGAAAAGGCCGCGAGCGCGAAGGCAAAGACGCGGCCCAGGAGCAAGTCGCCGGTCGAGTATCGCGCCGAGGCGCGCGCACGCGATCCGGAGCTGGCCGCGGCGTACGTCACGGCGAGCGCGCTGCTTCCCGCGGAGTCAGCGGATCTGCTCACCGGCGATCTTCCCACGGCGCGGCTGTTTCTTGCGGTGGCCGAGCGGGCCAGGCCAGAGACCGCGGCGAAATGGATCATCAATGAGCTGCCGCGCGCGCTCGGTGAGTCGGGGGACCGAGAGGCCAAGCTGGCGCAAATTGCGGCGCCGGAGCTCGCGGCGCTGCTCGTCGCCGTCGAGGAGAGCACGCTCTCGACCAGTTCGGGCAAGAACGTGCTCAACGAGATGATCCGTACGGGCAAGACGTTTGCCGAATTGCGCGCACAGCTCGCCGCTCCGGTCGCCGATCTCGGCGCCGCCGTCGACGCCGTGATCGCTGCAAACCCCGACAAGGCCACGCAATACCGCGCTGGCAAGACCGGATTATTGTGATTTTTCGTTGGTCAGGTGATGAAGGCGACACCTGGCGCCGATGCTGCGGCGGTCAACAAGCTCCTTCGCGACCGACTCACATAAAATTGAATGTCCCACTCTTGAACGTGGTGGGACAGTCCATATCATCTGGGGCGGAGGCTCCCAGTTGTCGTCGAGCATGCACACGGTACATCCTCGGGTCATGAGGTCGGGAATTGCAGCGCTGCTCGCGGGCGCGCTCGCCATGGGCTGTAATGCGCAGATCATCGATGGCCGCAGCCACGAGCCCGATGCCACGCCGCCCGCCGATGCGGCCGAGATCGACGCGCCGAGCGACGACGCGCCGCCGCTCAGCATCGATGGTGCGATCGCGCGCTGTGCGAGCCGCACGGTGTTCCTCAACTTCGATGGCCAGGCGCTGCAGCAGGGCCCGAGCGACGCGACGACGAACCGCGCGAGCTGGATGAACAAGGCCACCGGGACCGCGCCGCCGTACCTCAACGGCAACGGCAACCGCAACGCGCAGATCCAGGCGATCACCGACGGCGTACGCGCGGCGCTCGCGCAGTTCCCGGTCACCGTGGTGACCACGCGCCCGATCTCGCGCGCGTACGTGATGGTCGTGTTCGGCGGGCAGATGGGCAACGTCGGCGCGAATTACACCAGCGCGGTCAACGCGCTCGATTGCGATGACGCCCATCCCAACGACGTCGCGTGGGTCTCGGATGCGGTCGCGCCCACCCAGCTCGTGATCAACTTTGCGGTCGGCGCGATCGGCTTCGGTCTCGGGCTCACCGCGACGGCGGATTCCAACGACTGCATGTGCGCCTGGGACAATGGCTGCCAGCCCAACGGCAACGCGCCGTGCCGGCTCGGCTCGCCGATCACGCGCGATCCCAACGCGAACCAGAAGTGCGCCACCGCATCGCCCTCGCAGGACGAGGTCGCGGTGTTCCGCAAGGCGTTCTGCGAGTAGCGAGACCGCGCCGGTCTCCGCGCCGGTTGGCGCTCCGCGATCGCTGACACGCGCGAACGGCGGGTCACGCCGCGCATTGCAGGCGCTACTCGACGACGCGCAGGCGGACCTTGCCGTCGACGACCGGCTCCGCGGCGTGATGGCGCTCGCGCGGCTCGCGAGTGACGACCGGGCGGATCTCGGGGGCGCGCTCCGCCCATGCTTGCGCGACCTCGCGATCGAGCAGATGCGTCGGCCGCACGTTGCGGAGCGCGTTGAGCATGATCGACCGGACGTGTGGGTTGTCGCGCTCGAGCTGGGCGATCAGCTCTGTCATCGCATCGCGCTTGAGGCCGTCCTGCGAGCCGCACAGGTTGCACGGGATGATCGGAAACGCCTGCTCGGCGGCGAACGCGGCGATGTCGGCCTCGGCGCACTCGATCAGCGGGCGGATCACCTCGAACCGACCGTCGTCGGTGCGATAGCTCGCCGGCATCGCCTGCAGCTTGCCGCTATAGAACAGGTTGAGCAGGAAGGTCTCGAGCGAGTCGTCGCGGTGGTGGCCGAGGGCGATCTTGTTGCAGCCGAGGCGCTCGGCCGCGGTGTAGAGGATGCCGCGGCGCAGGCGCGAGCAGAGCGAGCAGTACGTCGCGGTCTCGGGCAGGTGCGCGGTGACGACCGAATAGGTGTCCTCGCGCAGGATTTCAAAGGGCAGCCCGGAGGCCTCGAGATGGGCGCGCAGGCCGCTGCCGTCGTAGTTGGGCTGCACCTGATCGAGGTGCACGGCGATCAGCTCGACGGCAAACGGCAGCCGCGGGGCGAGCCGCGCGAGCAGGTGGAACAGCGTGTAGCTGTCCTTGCCGCCCGACATCGCGACCATGATGCGGTCGCCCGGCGCGAGCAGCTGGTAGCGCTCGCAGGTGGACCTGACGTCTCGATACAGTCGGTGCTCGAGCCGTCGTCTGGCTTGGGCGGCCTCGGTCATCCGGCATACCTACTCGATCTCTCGCGCCTCGTCATCGGGAAACCAGCGGAGACCACGTCTCGGGGGTGAGCACCCACAGCCAGTCGCGCGCGCGGGTCGCCGCGACGTAGAGCGCGCGGGCGAGCTCGGGCGACGGCGGATAGAACGCCGGCGACAGGTCGGGGATCACGACCGCGTCGAACTCGAGGCCCGAGACCGCGACCGCGGTGGTGACGACCACGCCGGGCTGGAACTGGAAGTCGCCGTCGAGGACGAGCGTGGGGTCGAGGCCGCGCGACAGCTCGGCGTGGAGGCGGCGGGCGTGCTCCGCCGTGCGAGCGATCACGCAGATCTCGCGCCACGGGTCGCGCGTGATGAGCGCGTCGAGGTGCCAGCACAGGGCCGCGGCCTGGGCGAGCGCACCCGGGCAGCGGCTCGCCCACACGGCCGGATCCAAGGGCGGCTCAGGAAGAAGCGTAGAACCGCTGTCGACCGACAGGCCCGACGAAGCGCCGTGCTCGTGCGTGCGCGAGGCGCTGTGCTCGTCCGTGCGCGAGGCGTCGTGCTCGTCCGTGCGCGGGAAGCGCTCGACCAGCCTCTCGACGATCGCCCGGGCGAACGCGCTGATCGCGGGGACCGAGCGATAGGTCACTGCGAGGGTGACGTCGGCCCAGCGCGCGCGGCCGAGCTCGCCCTTGGCCGCGGCCCAGCCGGCGAACCAGGCGCTCTCGTCGCTGGCCTGGCGGTGATCGCCGGCGAGCGTGGTCGTCGCGCGCGGCGCCAGCGCGTCGCCGATCGCCGCGAGCTCCATCGGCGCGCGCAGCTGCGCCTCGTCGACCACGATGTGATCGTAGACCGGCAGCTCGACGGCCGGCATCGCGCCGCGGCGGACCAGCTCGAACAAGACCGGCACGTCCTCGGCGTCGAACGTGTGCGCATCGTTCATCGGCGTGCCGGCGTCGAGCCGCTTGCCGTCGAGCGCGACCAGGCGATCGGCGTCGACGTGCGCGAACGCCTTCTCGGTCGTGGCCTCGAACTGGATCCGGGTGTGGGCCATGGTCGCGGCGACCGCGCGGGACGGCAGCGCGCCGCCGGATGCCGCGACGATCCGGTCGAGCCGGTCCTTGTCGCCGAACAGGTGGAGCAGGCGCGTCCGCGAGCGCGCGATCTTGTCGTCGGTCTTGGGCGGCTTCCAGCCGATGAAATCGTCGAGTGCAGCGCGCACCGCCGGGTGGCGCTTGAGCCCGATCACGGCCGCGGTGGCGTCCTCGCTGGTGCGCTTGGGCAGCCCCGCGAACGCGCTGCGCGCGCGGTCGAGCAGCCAGTCGTCGATCACCGCGATCTCGAGCCGGTCGATCCACTCCGCACTCCCTCCGGGAGTGCTGCGCGCGCCGGCAGAGCCGTGGCTTGCGATCGCCAGCCGCTCGGCGAGGATGCGGACCAGGCGGCGCAGGCCCTCGGTCGGCACGAGGACGAGCGGGCGGAACCGGCGGCCCGCGGCGCGCGCCCGCCGCGCGAGCGACGCGATGCGGAACAGCGCGACCAGCGTCTTGCCCACACCGGCCTCGCCGTCGAGAACGAGCGACGTGTCGGCCGGCAGATCGACCGCGGCCTGCTGCTCGGGGTCGAGCACCGGCAACGACGAGCGGTCCACCGGCGGTGCGGCGATCGGCTGCGGGCGGGGCGCGGCACGCTCGCCGCCGGGCTCGACGATCCGGTCGTCGCCGATCAGCGCCTCGCCGTGGTTGACGATCACCCAGCGCGCGACGACGCGCCCGGCCGCCGTGCGCTCGCCCGCCTCGATCTCGTACGGCTCGCCCGGGCCGTAGCGGAAGAACGCCTCGGCGAGCGGCGCGCTCCGCCAGTCGAGCATCGCGATCTCGCCCTCGACGCGCGTACGCGGCCCGAGCAGATAGCTGCGTGGGCCCCGATCGGTAGTCACCTCGAGCAGGCCCTGCGCCGCCGGCTCGACCGCGAGCCACCGCCGCGCCTCCCCCAGCGCCCCACCGGCCGTCGCCGCCCGATCGCCCGTCGCCGTTCCATCGGCTGGACCCGCTGCACGGTGCCGTGCGTCATCGGCGCGCTCGGGGTTCCCTGCACCGCTTCCGAAGCTGTTCGCGCCCATCGTTCATGGGATGTTCCGCACCGGGCGCGGTTTGACAAGCTGGGAACGCCGCGCGACCTGGGTTAGGATCGATCGCAGGTCAGGGAGCGCCGCGCCGGGCTCGGTCGCGGGCGCGCCAGTCGTCGACCGCATCGCGCGGATGCATCGGGCCATCGAACGCGATGCGGAACGCGGCGTCGAAGTCCGACCGCCCGCGCGTGCGCGCGAACAGCGACTTGCGGTTGTAGGGCAGGAAGAACATCAGGAACGGGAAGAAGTTCTTCACGACGACGATGTCGGCCTTCCAGATCGGCAGCCCGACATCGGCGTAGAACGCCGGGCGCATCGACATCGCCGGGCCCTCGGTGATCACGATGCGCAGGTGGTCGACCGCGAGCACCACGGTCTTGCCGAAGCCCTGGCGATCGTGCTTGCCCTCGATCGCGCCGGTGACCGGCAGCGGCGGCGACATCTCCGGATCGAGCGTGCCGCCGATCGCGAGGGCCACGCGGTCGCCGATGGCGTGCGACCACAGCTGGCCGATCGCCGATGGGTCGCGCACGGCGCAGTAGGTGGTGAGGCCTGCCGCCTCGTCGAGCAAGGCGCGCAGGAGGTGCGTGGAATCGCCGGGCGCGCCCGCGGTGACCACGTCGGAGACATCGGCGATCATCACGCAGCCGAGCCGCCGGCGCAGCCACGCCCGGCGAGCCGCGGCGATCGCCTCGCTCGCGCTCATGAAGCTGGGCGGCTGCTCGTGCCGCCGCGCCCAGCACAGCTCGGCGAGCTCGTCGGCGAGCCGCTCGGCCGCCGCGGCGTCGCCGTCGGTCACCGCGACGGTCGCCCACCCGAGGTTGGGGTCGTCGTTCCATGGATGGACCATGAGCGTCGAGAGCGCGAGCGCCTCGCCGCGCCGCTCGGCGCGCCGCATGCGGGCGAACACCGCGCGCATCGGCGCCAGGAAGTCGATCGTGCGGCCGCCGCCGAGGATCATCGGCAGGCTGCGCCACGCCATGGTCGGCCGCAGCTCGCCGAGCGCCGCGCCGATCGCGATCCGGCCCGCCTTGTGGCCGATGCGCGCGTGGTCGCGGTGCGGGTTGGTCTGGTAGGCGAGCAGCGCGTCGGCGGCGTCGATCCGGGCGCGCGTGACGTTGCCGTGCAGGTCGTGGGAGACCACGAGGGGCGCGCCGCCGAGGATCTCGCGCGCGCCGCGGATCAGCCGGCCCTCGGGGTCGGCCACGCCGCGCACGCCCATGGCGCCGTGCAGGCACAGGTACATGCCGGCGAGCGGGCTCGCCCGGTGCGCCGCGCGCAGCCCGTCGAGCAGCCGCGCTTCGAGCACGCCGAAGCATTCGGGCGTCACGGGCCCGCCCGACGGCGACCACGCGGACAGGATCGGCACTGGCTCGATCTCGGCGCGGCGCTCGCGCGCGGCGGCGATGAAGCCCGCCAGCTCGACGCGGCGGTACAGCCCGGGCACCTCGCGGCCGCCCTCGACCGCCGCGCGCAGCGCCTCGCCCTCGAGGAAGTGGCTGGCCTCGAAGTCGCGCAGCGTGGTCGCGACCGGCGACAGCGCATTGGTCTCCTGCGCGATGCGCGCGAACGCGATCCGCTTCACGAGCCACCGCGCGCGTAGAGATCGGCGATCATCTGGCGCACGCGCGAGGCGACCAGGCGGCGGATCGGCAGCTTGGCCGCCATGCCGTACATCGGTGCGGTGCCGCTCTTCGCGAGCGATGGATCGCGGCGCACGTCGTCGACCGCCGCCGCGAGGTCCGCGAGGTAATCGTCGACGATCGCCGCATGGTTCGCGGTCACCGTCAGGTGGATCGACGCCGGGCGATGCTGGCGATCGACCGTCCAGCCGCGCGCCTCCAGCCGGTCGGCGATCGCATAGAGGTCGAGACCGGCCGCGCCGACCGCGACGCCGAATGCAACAATGGTCGCGTCGCCCGGCCCGAGCTCGACGAGCCCGCGGATCCGGGCGATGCCCGCGCGCAGTCGATCCGCGGCATCGACCGCGGTGCGCGCGAGCTCGACGTAGCCCGCGTCGCCGAGGCCGTGCAGGGCCGCCCACGCCGCCGCGATCGGCCCGCCCGGGCGCGTCCCGAGCAACGTCGGCGAGGCGTACACGCCGCCCGGAAAGTCGGTCGCGACGAAGATCTGGCTGCGCATGGCCTCGATCGATCGCCAGAGCAGCACGGACGCGCCCTTGCCCGCGTACGCGTACTTGTGGAGGTCCGCGCTGATCGATGTCACCCCCGGCACGCGGAAGTCCCAGATCGGCAGCGGCCGGCCCAGCCGCTCGAGCCACGGCAAGAGGAAGCCGCCGACGCAAGCGTCGACGTGCAGCGGCAGCCCGCGGCGCTGTGCGATCGCCCCGAGCTCGCCGATCGGATCGATCACCCCGTGCGGATACTGCGGCGCCGAGCCAACGAGGCCGATCGTTCGCCGTCCGATCGCGCGCGCCATCTTCGCCGCGTCGGCGCGCAGGTCGACTCCCGCGGCGACCTTGACCAGCCGCACGCCGAAGTAGTGCGCCGCCTTGTCGAAGGCCGGGTGGATCGTCGACGGCACGACCAGCTCGGGCCGCCGGATCCACGGCCGCTCGCGGCGTGCGCGGTCGCGGTACGCCGCCACCGCGCACAGGATCGACTCGGTGCCGCCCGACGTCACCGCGCCGACGGTGCCCGGCCCGTGCATCAGCCGCCCGGCGATCGCGACGATCTCGCTCTCCATCCGCTTGAGGCTGGGGAACGCCATCGGGTTCAACAGATTCGCGCTCGCGTACAGCCGATGCGCTCGGTGCAAGAGCTCGTCGTGCGCGTCGCCGAGCGCGCCCGGCACCTTGTACACCAGCGAGAACACCCGCCCGCCCCGCCAGTCGGTGTCCCCCGCGCGCATCGCCTCGAGCGCCGCGAGCACCTCGTCGGGGCTGCGCCGCGCGATGACCTCCGCCGCGGTCATGGTCTTCCGAGCTGCGCCTCGATCGACGCGGTGAAGATGTTGTTGCCGCCTTCGCCGCGCACGTTCGACGGCGGCGCGGTGATCGAATCAGTGATCGTCGGGATCTCGTACCAGTAGTGGATGTAGCTCGCGCCGAGGCGGTAGCGCCCGACGCGGTAGCGCAGCCCTGTGTGCAGCCCCCAGTGCGTGAAGCTCGGCTGGTCGAGCGCGACGGTCCTCGACGGCGCGGGCGAGTGATCGTACTGCGTGCCCGCCATGAGCTCGAGCGCCGGCGCCGCGGCGAGGTCGTGCACGCGCACGCCGCCGGAAACCTCCCACGAGTCGTGATAGCCCTTCGGCGACCGGATCTCGGTCAGCGGCAAGTCCTCCAGCTCGGTGACCTGCTCCTTGTACTGGCGATACAGCCAGTAGCGCAGCTCGCCACCGACCTCGACCTGGGGCGTGACGTCGACGTTGCCGCCCGCCATGAACGCCCACGGCAGCAGCTGCTTCATCGTCTGCGTGCCCTCGGTCTTGAGGTTCGGCACCGCCGCATCGTCGCTGTACGTGACCGTCACCGGCCCCGAGAGCGTCGTTTCGATCTTGCCGGTCACCGTCGCCCCCCACGTCACGCGCGGGTGCGGCCGGCCGAAAACGCCGATCATCCATGCCGGCGCCCAGCCACTGCCGTCGAGCACCAGCTCGGGGCGCGTGCCGCCGAGAAAGCTGATGTCGGTCGGCGTGCCGTTGAGCGTGACGATCGGGAAGATGTCGCGCTTCTCGTGGACCCGCACGTTGACCGCGCCGAGCGACGCCCCGAGGCTGATCGTCTCGCCGAGCTGGTACGCCGCCGACGCCATCGCCTGCGGCGCGACCACGTAGGCGTCGATCAGGTGGTAGCGCGTCGTCGCCGATTCGCGGAACGCGGCGCCCGTCGCGTTACCGACGTACAGCGCGGCCCCCACCACGAGCCGCCCGGGCAAGATCTCCGCGGTCGCCGCGATCATCGGAATCACGCCGAAGGCGCGGCGCGGCCGCACCGTCGCGTAGTAGCCATCGGCCTCGGGCGAGACCCCGAGGAAGCGATCGCTCTGGTCCCACGGCGCGAGCCGAAGCTCGGTGTCGAGCAGCGACAGCCCGAACGACGCGTAGAGCTGCCAGCCGTGCTGCAGCACCAGCCCCGCCGGGTTGTGATAGATCGCCGACGGATCGTCGGGCCGGCCGATGATCGAGCCCATCGCCGTGCGCCGCACGCCGATCTCGGGGATGCCGAAGCCGCCTGCCCGCGCGCTCGCAGCGAGCGCACATCCGAGCAGCAGCGCGAGGCAGAAACGGCGCATCGAGTCTCCTTCTATGCAGGATCGGCCCGCCGGTGCGGGTCCGGGTCCCGTGATGATCGGACGTGGCCGAAACTATTTCCACGCGATACACAGCGGCATGTCCGATGCCCCCGACGATCTGCCCTGGAAGCTCGGCGCCAGGCTCCCCGGCCACGACTACCGCGTGTTCAGCACCAGCTTCGTCGAGGCGAGCCACCCGCGAACGGGCGTGCACCGGCGGTTCTCGCTCATCCACAGCGTCGACTGGGTCAACGTCATCGCGCTCACCGCCGACGAGCGCGTGGTGCTCCTCCGCCAGTACCGCCCGGGCATCGATCGGGTCTGCCTCGAGATCCCCGGCGGCCTGATCGAACCCGGCGAGGACCCGTGCGCCGCCGCCGCGCGCGAGCTCGCCGAGGAGACCGGCTACACCGGCGGCACGCTCGAGCTGCTCGGCAAGGTCGCGACCAACCCGGCGCTGTTCGACAACACGCTCTACACCGTGCTCGCCCGCGGCGTCGCCCTGACCGGGCCGCCCACGCCCGACGACGGCGAGGTCCTCCGCGTCGAGACCGCCACCCTCGCCGCGTGCCAGCGCCACCTCCTCGACGGCGACATCGAGCACGCGCTGGTGGTGGTGGCGTTTGCCCACCTCGCGCTTCGCCGGTGCGACCTTGCGGCGGCGGCACACTGAGCGTTCCAACGCCGGAGATCCATGGCCGAATGTGGCGCAGGCGCCCGGTTTCTGGTCAGATGCGGTCGCCATGCCTCCCAAGACGTCGTGTCCCGTATCCCTCACGCAGTTCCTCGAGAAGGCCGAGCCGATGAAGGTGGTGATCAACGGTCAGGAGATGCTGGCCGAGGTCAAGCAGTTCTCCACCGGCAGCTTCGGCTGGTACATGAACGGCAAGACCGTCGTGTCCATCGACGGAAAGGCCGTGTCGGTGCAGATCGGCATGAACCTCACCGTCGTCGGCAGCAAGGACGCCGAACGCTAGCGGCCCCATGACCACGCGTATCGCTTCCGCGCTGGCGGGTGATCCTCCCGTCGGTAGCCGGATCACGATCGAGGGCTGGATCCGGACCCGCCGCGACTCCAAGGCCGGGCTGTCGTTCCTCGCCGTGCACGACGGCAGCTGCTTCGACGCGCTGCAGGTCGTCGCGCCGGCAGAGCTGGCGAACTACCAGGCCGACGTCCTCCGGATCACGACCGGCTGCGCCGTGCGCGTCGCCGGTGAGCTGGTCGCCTCGCAGGGCAAGGGCCAATCCGTCGAGCTGCGCGCCGAGACCCTCGAGGTCGTGGGCTGGGTCGACGACCCGGACCACTACCCGATGCAGCCCAAGCGCCACACGATGGAGTACCTGCGCGAGGTCGCGCACCTGCGGCCGCGCACCAACGTGATCGGCGCGGTCACCCGGGTGCGCCACACGCTCGCGCAGGCCGTGCACCGGTTCTTCCACGAGCGCGGCTTCTTCTGGATCCACACGCCGATCATCACCGCCTCGGACGCCGAGGGCGCGGGGCAGATGTTCCGGGTCTCGACGCTCGACGCCGCCAACCCGCCGCGCACCCCCGACGGCCGGGTCGACTTCGACCAGGACTTCTTCGGGCGCGAGGCGCGGCTGACCGTCTCGGGCCAGCTCAATGTCGAGACCTACTGCCTCGCGATGTCCAAGGTCTACACGTTCGGGCCGACGTTTCGCGCCGAGAACTCCAACACGCGGCGCCACCTCGCCGAGTTCTGGATGATCGAGCCCGAGGTCGCGTTCGCCGACCTCGCCGCCAATGCCCAGCTCGCCGAGGACTTTCTCAAGTACATCTTTGGCGCGCTGCTCGACGAGCGCAAAGACGACATGGCCTTCTTCGAGAAGTTCGTCGACCCCCAGGCGCAGAAGCGGCTCGCAGCGCTGGTCGGCTCGAAGTTCGAGCGCATGGACTACGGCGAGGCGGTCAAGCTCCTCGAGAAATCGGGCGAGAAATTCGAGTTCCCGGTGTCGTGGGGCATCGACCTCCAGAGCGAGCACGAGCGCTACCTGACCGAGAAGGTGGTGAAGGGCCCGATTGCGGTCATCAACTACCCCAAGGACATCAAGGCGTTTTACATGCGCGTCAATCCCGACGGAAAAACCGTCGCCGCGATGGACGTCCTCGCCCCTGGCATCGGCGAGATCATCGGCGGCAGCCAGCGCGAAGAGCGCCTCGAGATGCTCGACGCGCGCATCGCCGAGATGGGCCTCCACGCCGCCGACTACTGGTGGTACCGCGACCTCCGGCGGTATGGCACCGTGCCCCACGCCGGCTTCGGGCTGGGCTTCGAGCGCGCGATCCAGTACGCGACCGGCATCGAGAACATCCGCGACGTCATTCCGTTCCCGCGCGCCCCTCGCCAGGCCGAGTTCTGACACCACCGCTTGATCGAGAGGAGAGACAGCATGGACCGATTCACAGGCGGTTGCTTGTGCGGCAACGTCCGCGTGGTGGCGTCAGGGCGCCCGTACCGGGTCGGCGTCTGTCACTGTCTCGACTGCCGCAAGCATCATGGGGCGCTGTTTCACGCCTCCGCGATCTTCCCGCAGGATGCGGTGGCGATCGAAGGCGAGACACGCGACTACGCCGGGCGGTTCTTCTGTCCCCGCTGCGGCTCGTCGGTCTTCTCGCGCAGCGCCGACGAGATCGAAGTGAATCTGGGATCCCTGGACGCGCCTGACCAGCTGGTGCCGACCTACGAAAACTGGATCATCCGGCGCGAGGCCTGGTTGCCGCCGTTCCCGGTCACGCGACGATACGAGCGCGACCGCGATCCGACGAGCCGCTTCGAGGAGTAGAACGCGATCACGATTTGTCGTCGAAGTCGCCGGCGCCCGCGGTCGGGGCTTGCGGGCCGAAGTAGAGGCTGTCGGACGTCGTGCCGTCGAGCGTGATGTTGGGTGCATCGGGGTAGCGGCTGACGCCGAACTCGTGCGCACCGGCCCCGGCGCGGCGGCCGATCGCGGGCAGAAGGTAGGGCGCTGGCGACGCGCACGGTGCAGGCATGTCCAGATCGGTGGCCGACGAGCAGAACGTCGCGCGCTCGTTGCAAGAGCTGCCCATGTCCGTGGAGCCGACGCCGTGAAGCTCGGTGCCGTCGGAGGCGAACTGGACGCCGCAGAAGCCGACGCCGATGCCCGCCACCGCCATCTCGAGCGCCTTGGTCGCCGGGTTGGCGTGCAGCTCCGTGAGCGCGTACGAGCAATCGTCGAACGTGCCGGTCGAGCCGCAGCCGGTCGCGTTGTTGTAACCGACACCGTACCAGGCATCGACGGCGTGGTCGGTCGTACCCGCGATCGGTGAGATGAGCGCCGCGAGCCGCGCCGCGCCGATGGCGATGTACAGCGAGGTCTTTCCGTCGGCGACGCCGAACTGGAGGAACGCGACCTCGGACGCCGACGGCGAGAACCGGCGGTAGCACTGTGCGACCAGCTCGACGCTGCGCCCGGCCGGCGTGATCGTGTACGGCACCGGCGGCAGGTCGAGGCATTCCGGGTGGCGGTCGGCGCTGTTGACCTCCGCGAGGCGCAGATCGATCTCACCGAGGATGCGCATCACATCGGTGGGTCCACTGCCGCTGAAGAATCGGTCGCGCAGGTCGGAGGCGCGCAGCACCGGCGCGTCGAACGCCGCGAATCCGCGAGCACTCGGGCTCTGCAGTCCCGTCGGGGTCGCGGCGCGAACCGGCGGCGAGATCAGCGGCAGCTCGGCCGCGGTCCCAGAATCTTTCCCATCATCGGCGGCGCATCCGGCCATCACGGCCAGGAACAGCCAGGGCGCATGTCTCGGGCTCATTGGCTCGAGAATCGACCGCAGCGGCCGGTTGTTGTAGGCGCGGTCAACCGATGACAAGGGCGGCAATCGCGCCGATGCTCCGCAGGCGCCGTGACTGCCGATCGAGCCGCCGAAGGAACCACGTGGGTGCTCGCCGTCGAGCGAGCGTATGTCGCCGCGGCAGTCCAGCACACAGACGGCGCTGCGGCGGTCGACCGTGCGGATGGCGCGGCGGCCCCAGCGCTCGTGGCCCGCGCGGAGGCCGCAGCGGCCGCGGTGGCGTCGCGGTTCCTCGCGGTCGGGGCGCCGCGCGGCTTCGGGCTCGTGATCGATACCGCGGCGCAGGTCGACGCCGCGGCGCTGGCACTGGCGGCGCATCGCACGTGGTTCGACCCGCGCGAGGTCCGATGCGCGGCCGTCGGCGGGGGGGCCGAGGGGCTGGCGGCGGCGACCGGCGGCCGGGTGGCGTCGGTCGACGAGGCGCTCGCGTGCGACATCGTCTGCGTGCTCGCCGCGTATGCGCGGGTGACACCGGCGCGGCTGCGGCGCGCCACGCACGTGAATGTCGCGTGGGCCGGAGTGATCGACGAAGAGCTGCGCGCGCTGGCGACGATCGTGCGCGAGGCGCAGCTGCCGGGGCTCGCGGCCGGGTTGATCGACGGCCGTCAGCTCGACGAGATCACGATCTTCGTGATCGATGGCGCACCGACGGCGCTCGCCGCGCTCGACGCGCTCACCACGCCGACTGGGTCGCGCCGATGAACGTGTAGGGGTAGCCGAGGTCGATCGCGGAGGCCTGATCGAGGGTGGCGATGTGGCCCGGCGTCAGCTCGAGCTGGGCGGCGGCCAGGTTGGCCTCGAGCTGCTCGAGCGAGCGCGCGCCGAAGATCACCGAGGTGACCTGCGGCTTGGCGAGCAGCCACGCGATGCTGACGGCCGAGGGCGTCGCGTGGGTCTCGGCTGCGATGGCGCGCACGGCGTCGAGGATCTTCCAGTTGCGCTCGGTGTCGAGGCGCGCGAAGCGGTCCTTCTCGCCCATGCGTGTGCCGCCCGTCGGCTGCTTGCCGCGCTCGACCTTGCCGGTGAGAAAGCCGCCCGCCAGCGGCGACCACGGCAGGATGCCCAGGCCCTCGTCGCGGCACAGCGGCACATGCTCGCGCTCGAGGTCGCGCACGAGGAGGCTGTATTGCGCCTGGAGGGTGACGAACGGCGACCAGTGGTGGGTCCGCGCCAGCCAGAGGCTGCGCATCAGGCGATACGCCGCGTAGTTGGAGCAACCGACGTAAAGGACCTTGCCCATGCGCACCAGGTCGTCGAGCGCACGCAGCGTCTCCTCCTCGGAGACGGTGATGTCCTGCATGTGGATCTGGTAGAGGTCGATGCGGTCGGTGCGCATGCGGCGCAGCGAGTCATCGACGCACTTCATGATCCGGTAGCGCGACGCGCCGCTGCGGTTGGGGCCGTCGCCCATGGTGAAGCGGAACTTGGTCGCGACGACGATCTTGTCGCGCGCGCCGCGCGCATGGAGCCAGTTGCCCAGGACGCGCTCGGAGAGGCCGTCCTGACCGTAGACGTCGGCGGTGTCGACGAAGTTGATGCCGGCCGCGACGGCGCGGTCGAGCACGGCATGCGCGGTCGCCTCGTCGGAGCCGACCCTGTGCATGAAGGATTTTTCATCGGCCTCGCCGAACGTCATCGCACCGAGGCAGAGACTCGATACTTTTACGCCGGACGACCCAAGATTCTTGTATTTCATCTTCGTTTCCCGGCCGCGAACCTAGCATCGCGGCCCCGCGAGGTTGCGGGAGCGTTGGTCAGGTTGCGGTCTTTGGGGCCTTTCCCCCCTGGTGCAAACGGGCAAATACACGACGGAGTTTGCACAGACCTGAGGCACGGACCGTGCACAGGGCAAGCTGCCGTGAGCTCGAGAAGCCCTGCCGCCGCAGACCTTCGCGCGACCGCCATGTACTACATCGACCAGGCGGCCGAGCTGGCCGCACAGTCGGTCGCCGTGGACGACCCGACGCTGCGCGAGGCGCTGGCGCCGGAGGACATGCCCACGATCCTGCGCGACCCGCTCGAGCCCGCCGACCCCGTCGCGCCTGCACCGGCACCCGGGGACCGCACACCGCAACCTGTTGGCATCCACCAACCAACGCTGAAGCTGCCCATCGCCTCGCTGCCCGTCGACCTGGCGCAACAAGCTGCGCTGGCGCGCGGCTCGGGCCGATCTCCGACCGTCAGCTCGCGCGGCCGGATCGGCAAGTACGAGCTGCGCGAGCGGCTCGGCAAGGGCGCGTTCGGCGTGGTGTTCACCGCGCGCGACCCGAGCCTGGACCGCGACGTCGCCATCAAGGTGCTGCGGCCCAACCACCTGCGCAATCCGACCATCGTCCAGCGCTTCCTGCAGGAGGCCCGTGCGACAGCGCGCATCGCACACCCCGGTATCGTGACGATTCACGACTGTGGCCAGGTCGACACCAAGGCCGGTCCGACCGCGTTCATCGCGATGGAGCTGCTGTTCGGCGAGAGCCTCACGGCGCGCCTGGTGCGCTGCGGCCGCCTCCCCGCCGACGCCGCGAGCGAGATCATCCGCCAGGTGGCGTCGGCGCTCGACGCAGCGCATCGAGCCGACGTGCTGCACCGCGACCTCAAGCCCGACAACATCTATCTGGTGCCCGATCCGGCGATCCCGAGCGGTGAGCGCGTCAAGGTCCTCGACTTCGGGCTCGCCAAGCTCGGCACCGACGGGCTCACCAACGTGGAGACGGTGTTCGGAACGCCGCACTACATGTCGCCCGAGCAGTGCCGCTCGGCGACGCAGGTCGATCATCGCAGCGACATCTACTCGCTCGGCTGCATCCTGTTCGAGCTGCTGACCGGGCGCGTCCCGTTCGAGGGCGACGTGGGCGAGCTCGTCGAGTTCCATCAGTACGCGGCGCCGCCGCGGGCGAGCTCGCTGGCGCCCGAGGTGCCGCCGATGCTCGACGCGCTGATCGCCGACATGCTCGCCAAGGATCCGATGCACCGCCCGCAGACGATGGGCGCGGTGCGGCGAGCGCTGCAGAGCGGCCCGAGCGGCGACTCGGGACCGCAGCGCTTCCCGAGCGCCCCGCTGATCGCCGACGTCGGCCGCCACGAGCTCGCCGCGCGCCATGGCGAGGTCGGCCACGGCCACCGCGAGCTGGCCGCGCGCCACGGCGAGGTCGGCCCCGGCCGCCACGAGCTGGCCGCGCGCCACGGCGAGCTGCCCGGCTCCGGCCGTCACGGCGAGCTTGCCGGTGCCGCGCACGCCGATGCGTCCTCGGCGCCCAGGTTCGAGCTCGACGGCGCGATGTCGGGCGAGCTGCTCGTGCCGCCATCGGGCCCGCGCGCTCCCGTGGCCGGTCCCGCGGCGCAGTCGAAGGCAACGAACGCCACCGCCGCCGCGCGCTGGGAACGGATCAGCTCGCGCGCCAAGCTCGCTGCGTTCACCGTGACGGTCGCTGTGCTCTCCGGACTGATCGCCTGGGCTTGCTCGTAGCCATCCTGACCGAACGATGACCTACATCGAGCGCGACGCGTCGTAAGATCCGCAAAACGATGTCGATGACCGCCGTTGAGGTCGCGCGGGCGAAGGGCTGGCGCCACGTTTACCTGAATCTGCTGACGCTCCCGTACTGGGCCGTCCACGCGATGGCGCTCGTCGGGATTGCTCTGACCGGCCTGTCGTGGCGCGGCCTCGCCATCGCGCTGGCCTTCTACCTGCCGCGCATGTTCTTCGTGACCGCGGCGTACCACCGGTACTTCTCGCACCGCAGCTTCAAGACGTCGCGCTGGTTTCAGCTCGTGCTCGGCATCGGCGCCACGCTCACCACGCAGAAGGGGCCGCTGTGGTGGGCCGCGCACCATCGCATCCACCACAAGTACTCCGATGCGCCGGGGGACCTGCACTCGGTCAGCCAGTCGGGCTTCTGGTGGGCGCACCACGGCTGGCTTCTTTCGCGTGAGCTCGAGGATACCGACCTCTCGCGCATCAAGGACTTCGCGCGCTATCCCGAGCTGCGCTGGCTCAACCGCTGGTGGATGCTGCCGCCGATCGCGCTCGGCGCGGCGACGATGGCCATCGGCGGCTTCGACGCCTTCGTGTGGGGCTTCTGCGTCGCCCAGGTGCTGTGCTGGCACGGCACGTTCACCATCAACTCGCTGTCGCATCTCTGGGGCTCGAGCCGCTACAAGACCGACGACGACTCGCGCAACAACCTCGCGCTCGCCCTGATCACCCTCGGCGAGGGCTGGCACAACAACCACCACCACTACCAGGCCTCGGCGCGCCAGGGCTTCTTCTGGTGGGAAATCGATATCACCTACTGCGTCCTCCGCGCCCTCGCCGCGGTCGGCGTGATCTGGGACGTCCGCGGTGTTCCCGACCACGTCCGCGACGTCGCCCCTCCGGGCCAGGATGTTGTGGGGGACCAGAGCGTCGACATGGCATAGTCGGCTCGTGCGATTCCCGCGAGCGAACCTCCAGCTCCACCGAGCGCAGGTCGTGCTCATGCTCGCGGTGCTGCTGCCGACCATCATGATGATCGTGGTCGGCATCGTGCTGCTGGCGACCAGCTCGGGCAGCGTGCCGACGATCGTCTCGGGCGTCCTCGTCCTGACGTTCTGCACGAGCGGCATCACCGGCTACATCCTCGGCAGCATCTTCGTGTCCAAGGGCGCCACCCTGGCCCGGATCCAGAACGACTTCGTCGCCAGCGTCTCGCACGAGCTGCGCACGCCGCTGACATCGATCCACCTGCTCATCGAGTCGCTGCGCGACGGCCGGCTGTCCGACGTCGAGCGCGCGACCGTCCTCACCCTGCTTGCGCGCGAGACCGAGCGCCTCGAGGTCCTGGTCGGCCGCGTGCTCGAGCTGTCGCGCCTCGAGGCCAGCTACATCTACGCGCGCGACCGGCTCGACGTCGACGTGATCGTCGACGAGGCGATCGGCGCGTTCGACGCGAGCACCCTGACCAACCCGACGCCGGTGACGCGCCAGCTCCAGCCCGGGCTCACCGTCGCCGGCGACCGCTCGATGCTCGTGCGCGCCCTCGTCAATCTGCTCACCAACGCCTGGAAGTACACCGGCGACGACAAGCAGATCGCCGTCACCGCCGCCGAGAACGGCCGCTGGATCGAGCTCACCGTGCGCGACAACGGCTCGGGCATCGACCCGATCGAGCAGCGGGCGATCTTCCAGCAGTTCCAGCGCGGCCGCGCCGCCGACGCCAGCGGCGCCCCGGGCGTCGGCCTCGGCCTCTCGTTCGTGCGCGCCATCGTGCGCGGCCACGGCGGCAAGCTCGACTTCGATTCGCGCCCCGGCGCCACCACGTTCCGCATCCGGCTCAAGCGCCGGCGCGACCCAGTCACCGACGCGTCAGACGAGCCCGCCCGCAGGCTCGCCTCGTGATCGGGCGGATCCTGATCGTCGAGGACGACGACGCGATCGCCACCGGCCTGGCCCTGAACCTCAAGCTCGCCGGCCACGCGAGCGTGATCGCGCGCGACGGCGTCGATGCCCTGCGCCAGGCCGAGACCGAGGACTTCGCGCTGATCCTCCTCGACATCAACCTCCCCCGCAAGAACGGCCTCGAGGTGCTCACCGCGCTGCGCGCCGCCGACAACGTCGTCCCGGTCATCGTCGTCTCAGCGCGCGACGGCGAGTTCGACAAGGTCGCCGCCTTGCGGATCGGCGCCGACGACTACGTCACCAAGCCGTTCGCCCTCGCCGAGCTGCTCGCGCGCATCGACGCCGTGCTGCGCCGTACACAGGCCAGCGCCAACGCGATCGCCGCCGCCCCGATCGCTGCCCCGGTCGACGACGATCTCGGCTTCGAGGACGTGGCGATCGACCTCGCGCAGCGCACGGCCACGCGCAGCGGCGTCGAGGTCAAGCTCACCCACCTCGAGTTCGAGCTCCTGGTGTTCTTCGTCGGCCACCCGAGCCAGGTGTTCTCGCGCACGCAGCTGTTCAACCTGGTCTGGGGCCAGTCCGCCGGCTCGGTCCGCACCGTCGACAACTTCGTCGGACAGCTGCGCAAGCGCTTCGAGGCCAACCCCGAGCAGCCGCGCCACTTCGTCACCGTGCGCGGCTCGGGCTATCGCTTCGATCCGTGACGCGGGCGCGGCGCGAAACCCCGCGGCCGCGCGTCCCCTCGCCCACCAGCCGCGCTACCCTCGCCGCATGGCCGAGACCGTGTTCGCCAAGATCCTGCGCGGGGACATCCCGTGCCATCGCATCTACGAGGATGATGCCGTCCTCGCGTTCCTCGACGTCAATCCCATCTCGCGCGGCCACACCCTGGTGATCCCCAAGGAGCCGGCCGAGACCCTCGACGCCCTCTCCGACGACGCTTCCGCCGCGATCGGCCGCGTGCTGCCGCGCATCGCGCGCGCCGTCCTCGCCGCCACCGGGGCGCGCGCCTTCAACATCCTCCAGAACAACGGCCCCACCGCCCACCAGGCCGTGTTCCACGTCCACTTTCACATCATCCCCAAGCTCGATGATGGCAGCGGCCTTGGCATCGGCTGGAAGGCCGGCAACCTAGCCGACGGCGCCGAGCTCGCGAAGTCGATCGCTGCCAAGCTATGACTCGCGCTCCATCGGCCCGCCGACCGTCGGCGGCCCTCCCGCGCGCGCTTCGCGTTCTCTGCTTCCTCGGGCTGGCGCTGGCGCTGTCCGGCTGCCTGATGACCAGCTACCTCGCGCAGGCCGCTTACGGTCAGCTCGATCTCCTCGGGCGAGCGCGCCCGATCGACCAGGTCGTGCGCGACCCCAATACCCCCGTGCGGACGGCGATGCTCCTCGCCGAGATCCCGGCGATCAAGCAATACGGCCGCAGCTACGGCCTCACCATCAAGCGCAACTACTCCACCTACGCCGCGCTCGGCCGCCCCGCCGCCGTCTGGTTCGTCGGTGCCGCCGATCCCGTGGCCTTCAAGCCGGTGCGCTGGTGCTTCCCCATCGTCGGTTGCTTTGCAGGCCTGGGCTGGTTCGACGAGGACGACGGCGTCGCCCACAAGCTCGCCCTCGACAAGCAGGGCTACGACACGATCATCCGCCCCGCCGCGGCGTACTCGACCGGCGGCTGGTTCCCCGATCCGGTGCTGTCGACCATGCTCGGCGGCGGCAACGACGCCCTGCCCGGCCTCGCCAACGTCATCCTCCACGAGTCGGTCCACGCCACCGTCCTCGTCCCCGACGAGCCATTCTTCAACGAGAGCTTCGCGTCGTACATCGCCGACGCGCTCACCGATCACTGGATCGCCGTCCGCTTCGGCCCCGGC